>JAFVSB010000090.1 GCA_017503945.1 Clostridia bacterium | reverse complement strand
AGGGAATAATCAGATTTGTAAAAAAGGTTATAGGCTACACTTTGGTCATTGAGAGCATCGGAGCACTTTTGTATATGATGGTGTTTGTGCCCGAATTTGGCATCAGGGGAATATGGATATCGGTTTTTACATCGGTGTCTGCTTTTTGCAATGCCGGCATAGACATCATAGCACAAGACAGCCTGTGCGGCTATGTGCTAAACCCTGTTGTGAACATAACCACCATGCTGCTGATTGTTCTTGGAGGCATAGGCTTTGTGGTGCTTTTGGATTTTGAAAAGCTTGTGAAAAACAAAAAGCGCCGACAACTAAAGTTTTTGAGTCTGCACAGTAAAATTGTATTGAGCGTGACAGCGTTTTTGATAGTTGGCGGAGCAATTTTGTTTATGCTTTTGGAGCGCGGCAACCCAGCCACCATTGGCGGATACTCATTGCCCGAACAAATTATGGCTTCACTGTTTCAATCGGTGACAACAAGAACTGCCGGCTTTGCGACAATACCTCAGGAAAATATGACAGATGCATCAGCTTTTGTGTCAATGCTTCTGATGTTTGTGGGAGGCTCAAGTGCTGGTACTGCCGGCGGCATCAAGACAGTTACCTTGTTTGTGCTTGCGGCAAGCGCAATAGCGGTGATAAAAAGCAAGAGAACGGTTGATGTGTTTGGCAGGCAGCTTTCTTATGATGCAATCAAAAAGGCTGTGGCAGTGTTTATGATTTCGCTTTCTATTGTGATATGTTCAACTCTGTTGCTGTCGGTTTTTGTGAAGGGCGATTTTCTTGACATATTGTATGAGACGGTGAGCGCTACGGCAACAGTGGGGCTTACACGCAATTTTACTCCCACCTTGAATTTGGTGGGAAAAGCGGTTGTTATTATGGCAATGTATCTGGGAAGGGTAGGTCCAATATCACTGGCGCTTGCATTCACTTCAAAGAAAGACAGTGAAAACATAATAACAAATCCGGTTGAAGAAATTAGTGTGGGATAAAGGAGAATTTTACATGAGCATCAACAAAAATTATGCCGTTTTCGGGCTTGGAAGATATGGCAGGTCAGTGGTAAATGAATTGCTTGACAACGGTGCCACTGTGCTTGCGGTGGATTGCAGTCGCAAGATTGTTGACGAACTGGTTGGTGAAATTCCTCTTTGCAAATGTGCAGATATAACAGAGCCGGCTGTCATCAAGCAGCTTGGCATACCCAATGTGGATGTGGTTGTGATATGCATGGCAAAGAATTTTGAGGCAAGTGTTATGGCAACAATGCTTTGCAAAGAAGCCGGAGTGCCAAGAGTGATTGTAAAATGCTCAAGCCAGGACCATTGCCGAATACTGAGAAAAATCGGAGCTGACGAAGTGGTTTTGCCCGAGTTTGAGTCGGGCGTCAGACTTGCCAAAAATATTTTGAGCTCAGGGTTTATAGATATTGCAGATATATCTGATGACATTTCAGTTCTGGAACTTGATGTGAAGCCAGAGTGGGCAGGGAAGAACCTCAAAGAGCTTGAACTTAGAAGAAAGTATAACATCAATGTGATAGCTTTTGAAAAAGACGGCGATGTTGATGTGACAGTTAATCCTGACACGATTATAGATGATGGCATGAAAATGATAGTTGTTGCCAACAGAAAAGATATTAATAAAATCAGATAAAAGATATAAAGCAAGGCTGTAAAATCGTGCGATTTTACAGCCTTGTTTTATATCTGTCAAATATTTTTATAACAATCGTTCCGAGTATTGCACAAGATATTATTTCCCCTATACACACTGTGAGCGCCATATACCACCATGCATCGCCAAGCTCGTAAGCATATTTTAGCACAAAAGGCACAATCACAGTGTTTGAAACAATAGGGCACATCACTGCCAGAGGGCGGTGTTTGCGAAGGGCGCGAGTGCCTATGGCACCGATGAGTGTGGCAAGTGTGCCAAAGATGACATCAAGCGGAGCGCAGAGCGTGATAAGATTGGCAATGAGGCAGCCTATGGTGAGACCTCCTATCGACTCTGCAAAAAAGATGGGCAGCACTGTGAGTGCCTCTGATAGCCTGATTTGCACTACACCGCTTGCAAGGCCGAGCATGCTGGCAACAAGGGTGAGCACTACATAGAGTGCCGCTGTCATTGCTGCCCTTGTGAGAGCAACGGTTTTGGTTTGGTTTTTCATTTGTTTTGTCTCCTTAGTTTTGATTTAGCCAAATGGCAAGTGAGGATGGTTTCGAACTCACTTTTATGTGTGAATCTATCATGAATATAAAAACTGATAGATTTTCATTCTTTTGTCTATTTTTT
>JAFVSB010000089.1 GCA_017503945.1 Clostridia bacterium | reverse complement strand
GGCTGCAAACGAAGCCGCACTATGACCTGACGGGAATGAAAAATCCTTGGGTGTGTTTATCAAAAGCTCAATGTCAGGCTTTAGTGCAAACGGGCGGGGTCTTGCCACCAATGGCTTGATGGTTATATTGACGAGCAGCAGATCTAAAACCAGAGCAATAGCCACACAAATTCCTATTTTGCGCGTTTTTTGAAAACAAATAAGAACAAGAGATAACACAATCCACAAAAATCCGTTTTCTCCTAAAAGAGTAAAAAACACCATGAGCTTATCGAGATATTCAGTTTTTAGACCAGATATGGAATCAAGCAATGCAAATTCAAAATTTAAAATGCTACTGTTCATATTTACAACCCTTTAATAAATCTATCAGCGAATCATAATTTTCATCGGAATACTCAACTTCGGCGGAGTACATTCTGGCTATTTCTATGAGAGTGTCAATGGAAAAATCACTATTGCACATTGTTAAAGCCAAAATGACCTTGAGGCTGAAGAATGCATAGCAGATAACTGCACAAAATTCCGATTCATCAGCATCACAAGGCAGATGCCTGAATATAAAATAATGGCAAAGATTACTAAGAGCATTGTTCCACTTAGATGTCAACGGCTGTGCAGCAAAATCACAATGTGAAGACTTTAAAGCTCTCAAAAGTTTTGGCCAATTGGTGTCAAGATGTTCAAAATGCAGCAATATGTTTGCACACTCTTGCATAGAAAGCGATGGACATTTGAAAGAAAATCGCCTTTCAAGAATATGTAATTTTTCATCAATCGAAGAATTTGCATCTTGTATTATATCAAAAATATTTTGTCTGCGTTCAAAAAATAAGCGTTCAATTTCGTTGCAAGATTCACTGGCGCCATTATCTGCTAAACTGATTTTGCCGCTATGACACACAATTATTCTGGCAGCTTCCTCACAACAAAGGCCTATGCCTGATTCGACGCGGTCTGAATAGTAGTTGTGATAGCGCGGATGCTCATTGCAAATATCACACAACAAATCGTCGCCCGCTTCCTTAATGAGCTCACACAAGCCATCTTCACACAAAAACGGACACCTGTCATCATCATCTAAAATGAAATGAGCATCACCAGAATTTTTGCAGATGCAATCTTTCAGCTTGCTTGCCAACTTACCGCCAAGCAAGCTGTATTTTGACAAGGTTTGCTCGTCTATGTCTATTTCCCAGCCTATGCAGCAATTGTGCACACATTTGTCTGCAATACAACGAAACTCATTATAATATTGCGGTGAAACGGTTTTCATAAAAATCCCCCGTGAGAATCATTCTTTTGAAAGCTGAGCTATTGTCTGATTGATTTTTTGCATTTTCAAATCTGTGAGCGCAATGATTTCAGCGCACTCGGCAAGTTCTTTTTCAAGAATTTGAGCACCGTCTATGTTCTTTTTGTAGCGCATTTTGTGCTCCAGACTTGCCCAAAAATCCATAGCGATGGTGCGCAGCTGCACCTCTACTCTCATATTCTTTTTGCGGCTGGAAAAGAACACGGGCACTTCTACTATCATGTGATAGCTCCTGTATCCATTGGGCTTAGGATTTTTGATGTAATCCTTCACTTCAACCAAGGTGACATCATCCTGACTTGTGAACATATCGGCAATCATATATATATCATCTATAAAAGAGCAGATAACCCGCACTCCTGCAACATCGTTGAGGTTTTCAAGAATGGATTCCATTGTCATGGGAAGATTCTTGCGCTCAAGCTTGTCCATGATACTGTTGGGATTTTTCACACGCGATTTTATCATTTCGATGGGATTTCTTTTGTATGCCACCGAAAAATCATCATTTAAAACTTCAAATTTTGTGCGCACTTCTTTGATTGCAGAGCTATACATCATCATAAACTCTGAAAAGCCTGCAAAGCGATCCTTTATGATTTCTCTGTCAATATTGGCAGGGAATAGCGGAGTCTCAGAGGAAATAAAGGTTTTGTGAAGGTCTCTTTCTAAATTCATGGTCATTACCTCCTTGGCTATGATTATAACACATCGGGCAATTTTTGTGAATAGTAAGCGAAAAAAATTCACAAAAAGTTTAATACTGCAATTTTTGGATATTATAATTGCAGAAAACATTTTGGAGGTAATTTTATGGATTTTAAAGACTCAAGAACATTTGCCAATCTTATGGCAGCTTTTGCAGGCGAATCACAAGCGCGAAACAAATACACCTTTTATGCAAAAAAAGCAAGAGAAGACGGGTATTGCCAAATTGCTGAGTTTTTTGAAGAGACGGCAGCAAACGAAATGGCTCACGCTGAGCTTTGGTTTGGCTTTATACAAAACGGAATGGGACCCACACAAGACAATTTGAAAGACGCAGCAGGCGGCGAACATTATGAATGGACCGAAATGTATGCAGAATTTGC
>JAFVSB010000088.1 GCA_017503945.1 Clostridia bacterium | reverse complement strand
GTAGAGCGTCACCTTGCCAAGGTGAACGTCGCGAGTTCGAATCTCGTCTTCCGCTTATTAATCAAGAGGCGTAAAGTGTTACGTCTCTTGATTAATCTAACTGACATTTTAATATGTCCGGCGTCATAGCCAAGTGGTAAGGCACGGGTCTGCAACACCCTTATCCCCAGTTCAAGTCTGGGTGACGCCTTCAGAAAAAAGCGTACTGAATTTTTCAGTACGCTTTTTTCAATGCACTTTCTTGCGCACAAAAGGGAATCTTTAGCTTCGGGGTTTGACACATACCGGACTTTGTGTTATAATTGCAAAAAACAACAAGGAGTTTTAATATGTCTAACATTTGGCACGACATTTCACCCAAAAGAATAAATGCCGAGGATTTCATCTGTGTGGTTGAAATATCCAAAGGCAGCAAAAAGAAATATGAGCTCGACAAAGAGACAGGCTACCTTATGCTTGACCGCATTCTCTACACCTCTACCCACTATCCTGCCAACTACGGTTTTATTCCTCGCACCTATGGCGATGATAACGACCCGCTTGATGTGCTTTTGGTGTGCTCTGAAAAAATAGAGCCCATGACACTTGTGAGAGCGTATCCCATAGGGGTTATCTCTATGATAGATAACGGGAGAAATGATGAAAAAATCATTGCTATACCATTCAACGATCCAACCTATAACATCTACACCGACATCTCACAGCTTCCCACCCATGTTTTTGAGGAAATGAGCCACTTTTTTACAGTGTATAAAAATTTAGAGAACAAAACAACCGCTGTAAACGAAGTAAGCGGTCGAGAGAGTGCAGTTTCAATCATAAACGCTGCCATCGATAATTATGTGGAAAATTTTTGCAAGTAAAATACACATTAAAAAACGGTGCAAAAAATCATACGATTTTTTGCACCGTTTTGTTTTTTAGTTTTCTTTGTTTTGCAGCTGTGCAAGCTTATTGTGACGACGCATCTTAACTTCATGGGGAATGGGTTTGATATCACCTGCAGCGGTGAGAGCCATTCTTGTAAAGAGAGGTCCGAAGAGCTCGTAAATGAGCACTGCAAAGAGAGTGATGTTGCGAATGAGCTCGCCTGCTTCTCCCAGTTCCATTGCAAGAGTGCACATGCCCAGTGCCACACCTGCCTGAGGCAGAAGAGTGATGCCGAGATACTTGCAGATGCTCGGTGCACATTTGGTAGCCTTGGCGCTTGCATATGTACCAAAGTATTTGCCGAGTGAACGGAATATGATGTATACAAGACCAATGATTACAACTGCCACATCACTAAACACACCAAGCTCAAGCTCAGCGCCTGAGAGCACAAAGAATATGGCAAAAAGAGGTGATGTCCATTTGTCGGTGCGTTCCATGATATCTTCCGAAAGCGGACAGATGTTGCAGAACACTGTGCCAAGCATCATGCACACAAGCAAAGATGAAAAGCTCACATGCACAGCGCCTACATGGAAATCAAGCATAGAAAGCGCCACTGTGAGGAACACAAATGCTATGGACATATTGAGACGGTTGGTATTGGAGTTGAAGAACTTTTCCAGCCAAGTGAGAATAGCGCCCATAACTGCACCGAGTGCAAGAGAGCATGCAATCTCAACCAAAGGATTCACTATGACCGACACCATGTCGACCACACCTGTGCCGAGAGTTTTGGCAATGCCGAATGACACAGCAAATACAATGAGACCCACCGCATCGTCAAGAGCAACAATGGGTAAAAGAAGGTCGGTTAAAGGTCCCTTTGCCTTGTACTGACGCACAACCATGAGTGTGGCTGCAGGAGCTGTGGCTGTGGCTATGGCACCAAGAGTGATGAGCTGAGGCACAGTTAGCTTGTCGGGCATGAGAAGATGGAGGCCGTAGAGCGCCAAATCTACAAAGAGTGTGGCAACAAGCGCCTGAAAAATACCAATGACAAAGGCTTGTTTGCCAGTCTTTTTGAGGTCTTCAAGGCGAAATTCTGTGCCTATGGAAAATGCGATGAAGCCAAGTGCCACTTCGGAGATGAGGCCAAGTGCGCTCACTGCATCAGACGATGCAAAGCCAAGGCCATCGATGCCAAGTCTGCCGAGACAGTAAGGGCCTATGATAACACCTGCAATGAGGTAAGCTGTAACTGAAGGAAGCTTGAGAGGCTTAAACACTCGAGTCATGAGCAAACCAAAGAGCAGAGCTATTGAAACTGATAACAAGGTACTCATAAATATGTCCCCCTTATTAAATAATATAAATGAGTCGGCTCTTTTTACAAAATTCGCCAACTCATTTATCATATCACAACCAAAGGGTAAAGTAAATAGTTATGTGAAACAAAAACCATCAAAAAAAACGCAGATATATTTGTCATTTTTCAGCTCCACCCCTCGCCGTTTATCTCGTGAGCACGATGCACGCACACAAAAGCGTTTTTGTCATTTTGTGTGACGATTTGCATAAAATCAGCATATTCGGATATCGTAAACGAAACCATAAGCATTTTTTTGTGTTTGCCGCTATAGCCGCCTATTGCATCTATCATGGTGGTGGTGCGGGCGAGCCTGGCTATGATGTCCTTGTTGATTTGTTCGCATTGGTCGGAGATAATCTGAGCGACAAATGCTGTGGATTCACCAAGGAATATCTTGTCCACCGCTATGGCGCTGATTGCCGCCGCCACTATGCCCAAAAGTGACAGGGCAAGGTCGCCAAGAGCAAACATGCCCAAAAATATGACACACGCGTCAACACAGAATATGACAACAGAGCTTCTGAGCTTTTTGAATATTTTGCATATGGAAAATGCAACTATATCCATGCCGCCGGTTGAGCCGCCTCCCAAAAAGGTGATGGCGCAGCCGGTTCCCACCAATGCACCGCCAAAAACGGTGGCAAGGATGATGGCAATGTGACCATATGGCGAAGCATCAAGACAGAAAAAGCCATTCATCACATCGGGCGATATAAGGCGCGAAAAAAGGCTTATGCACACAGGATAAAAAACAGCAGACACAAAGGTTTTAAGTGCAAAGCCTCTGCCAAGCGCTGCAAAGCCCACAAAGAACAAAGCCCAGGTGAGAATGGCAATGAGGGAATCGATGGGCATAAACTGCCCGAAAATATGCTCAAGTGCTATTGCTACGCCCGTTACACCTCCCATGACGAGATCAAAGGGAATGATGAAAAGGGAGGTGCCAAAGGCAAGAATCGCAGTACCTGCAAGCGTGAGCGCAATATTTTTGCAAATTAAAATGAGCTCTCCTTTGCCATATTTCATACAAACACAACCTTTCGTTTGTATTATTTGTAGGAGAGCTCACAAATATTTATTCCATAATGTTATCATGAAGCTTTGAATACACAAATTTCTGGCTTTTGTATAGTCCGAAATAACCCGACATCATGTATGACACTGCACAGGCAATTGCAAAATATACTATCGCTTCGCCTCCAAACACTTCGAGTGCCAGAAGCAATGAAGCAAGCGGACAGTTGACCACGCCGCAAAACAGAGCCACAAAGCCGACTGCTGCACCAAATGACGCATCAAGCCCCAAGGCTGCGCCTGCAACACATCCAAATGTGGACCCCACAAAAAACGCGGGCACTATCTCTCCGCCTTTGAACAGTGCCGAGATGGTGAGAGCAGTGAAGACAATCTTTAGCAAAAATGCCTCAGGCTTTGCACTGCCGCCTATGGCATCGGTTATCACATTCATGCCTGCACCGTTATAGTCGGTAGTGCCAAGAATAGCGGTGAGCAACACAATGGCAGTTGCTCCAACGATGGTGCGCACATATTGGTTGGGTAAGAGATTGGACATAGCGTGCTCACATTTTTTGATTGCCACACAAAAAAGTATGCTCACCAAAGCACAAAGCACCGCAAGCATAATAACTCTGAAACAAGAAGGCAGGGTGAGAGCATCAAATGCAATGCCCACAAAGCGCACAGGTGCTATACCGAGCGCAGATGCAATGCTAAATGCCACTACCGCTGCAATGATGCATGGCAGAATGCCGGCATAGTGAAACACACCCACATTTACCACTTCAAGCGAAAACACAGCCGCGGTGAGAGGAGTGCCAAAAAGAGCTGCAAACACGCTGCTCATTCCCGCCATGATGATAATGTGCATGTCATTTTCTTTGAGGCGCAAAAGCCTGCCAAAATTATAACCAATGCCGCCGCCAAGCTGAAGAGCAGCACCCTCTCTGCCTGCAGAGCCGCCGAACAAGTGAGTGATTAGTGTGCTCACAAAAATGAGAGGCACCATCACAAGGGGCACCTTTTCGCCTCCGCGCACCGAGTCGAGCACGCGGTTGGTGTCGATGCGACCCTTTGAGCGAAACGGCCTATACATGGCGCATATCACCACACCACCCACAGGCAACAAAAATAAAAGCCAGCCATGTTCTGCCCTCAGCTCGGTGACAAAGTCCACACTCAGGTGAAATGCACTGCCCACTCCTCCGCCAATGATGCCGACCACAGATGCTATGAGCATCCATTTTATAAAGGTGAACATATAATCAAAAATGCGTTTTGTGTTTTGCTTTAGTGTTTCCAAAATAAGACCTCCCAGCTTGTCTTTTCATATGTTATGCATTTGTTATCAAATCTATCATTATGCCTGTGTTAAGCTCCATTGCATCAACGGGATATATCTTTTTGATATAATCATGATAAAATTCATGTTTGAACCAGTCAATAATTTGAGCCCTGTCAGCTCCGCCGCTGTGTAGTGCGGCAATCGTTTCAAAAGTAGTCACTGCCCTTTGGCGCGCTTTGGTAAGATAGTCTCTCGCGTCCTGTGCCGAAAGCAAGCCAAAGTGAGGCACTAAAATGTGCTCTATGTCATAATTTGCCAGCGAATCTATAGATTGCAGGCTCATTTCATAACTCACAAGATATGATGGCACCACATCACCGGCGCCGTTATACACGCCTATGGTCTCTGTGCCAAGAAGCAGCTTTTTGGCTGCGCAGTAGTAGCCCACCGAGCAGCGCGTGTGCCCGGGAAGAGCTATCACCTCAAACTCCATGTTGCCGGCTTTTATCACATCACCGCCTGCCACTGCGATATCCACTCTCAAATTGTCGATGAGGTCATCATATTCATCCACACTGCACACAGCGGCATATTTTTGGTCAAGCTCGCGCATCACAGCCCTTGCGCTTGGCTTGGCAAAAATGCGCGAAGCATATCCACTCGCCACTACCTTGGCATCGTTCCACTGCTTGAGAGCATACACCGACCCAAGGGCATGGTCATAATGAGAATGAGTGAGAAATATGTAGTTGAGAGAACGAGAGCCAAGCGCTTTTTTTATATTGCGCGCCACTTCATAGCCTGTGAAGGCAAAGCCCGAATCGTACAAAACGGCAGTGGTGCCGTCATCTATTAAAAAAGCGCTGTCGCCCAAATTTGCTCTGACATCGGTTATTGTTATGTCTTTCATATAATTTACCTTCCTACCAGTCGGGGGAGTTGTGTGGATTGCTCTATTTCAGCCATCACTCATTATACACCCGAAATAAAAAAAAGACAATCTTTTCAAATGAAAAAATTGTCTTTTTGGTAAATCAAAATATTATTCGTGCTTTTTAGATTTTTTGAACACTGCACCAATAATCATTACAACTGCAAAAAGAATCAGGTAGAAAAGCACAGGGAATGCAAAGCGACCCTCGGCTTTTGCTGCAAGATATGGTGTGATGCCGTGAGCATACACTGCAGCAAACACCATGAACAAGCATGCTAAAAGTGAAAGAGTGGGCAAAACAAAGCGTTTGAACACGCCCATTTCTTTTTCGTTCTTCATCCATGCAATGAAAATAGGAATGTACATTGCATATATGGTAATAATAGGAAGCTCGGAAGAGTCAAAGTTAAAAAGACCATACCAGCCACTTGTAAGGTTGGCACCATAGAAATAGATGAGCCAGAGCGCACACACAAACAATCCCCATACGGAAGAGTTGGTGGTCATGTTGGTGGCTTTGTCTACCTGAACAAAGGTCTTGGGAGAAGGACCATCGTCACGGGCTGCAATTGCATACATGCCGCGAGTAGCGCCTACCATAAGACCGTTGAGAGTGCCAAGGCAGGAGATTACTATGCAAATGTTGAGAAGTGTGCCGCCTACACCACCGAAGATGTTGATAAATGCAGTGGGAGCGCCCTCTTCGATAAGCACTGCAGTGCTTGCACCGCCTGCTACACCTACGAAGTACAGTACATATGCAGCCACAACAACGAGCGAGCCTATAATAAGAGCAAGGGGAAGATTTCTCTTGGGGTTTTTGAGCTCTGCATTGATAGATGTGGCAACAATCCAACCTTCATATGCAAATACTGTTGCAACAATAGCAGCAAAAAGTCCGCTGCCCACACTACCGCCAACAGCTTCTGCTGCTACAGTGGCAAAGTTGTTGGTGAGAGTGCCGTTTAAAAGACCTGCTATGGTACCCACAATTGCCATCAAGCTGATGGGAATGAGCTTGATTATAGTGGCACTTACCTGGAATTTACCTGCAAGCTTTGGCGAAATAGCATTCATGGTGTAGGATGCTATAAGGAAGAATCCCGAAAGAGCCATAACCTCAGCGCCAACCATGCTCCAACCAAACAAAACGCCAAAATATCTTGCCGATACCCATGCAAGAACAGATGTCATGCCGGGGTAGTAGATGTTTACCATAAACCATGCAAGATAATATCCGTAACTCTTGCCACAGGTTGCCTCGGCATAGTCAACAACGCCGCTTACTTTTTCATATTTGGTTGCCATCACAGCAAACTGAGCCGAACAGATAATCATGAGAAGACCTGTGATGAGCCATGCCGCTATACCTATAGACATGTTTCCGCCTGTTGCCACAAGCACATTTTGCGCTTTAAAGAAAACGCCTGAACCGATTACGGTGCCCACAACCATGCAAATGGCGGTTGGCAAACCGTATTTTTGAGTAAGTTTTTCCATTTCTTTTCTCCTTTTGTTATTACACATTATCTATTTTTTTATTATATACTAAAAATGAATAAATGTAAATAAAAATTTTTACATTTAGATAAAATAAGCTTGACAAGAGCTTTTTGAGGGTTCAAGTCCCTTCCTTTTTTATTCCATAAACAAAAAAAGACACCGCCTGGTGTCTTTTTCGTTTATGGAGCATAGGGGACTTGAACCCCTGACCCCCACACTGCCAGTGTGATGCGCTCCCAACTGCGCTAATGCCCCGTGGATTTAAAATACCTTATTATAATATCACAAAAGATATGATTTGTAAAGAGTTTTTTTATATTCAGAGGCGGCATATTGCCGCCTCTTTGAGTTCCAAATTAAAATTCTGCATTGCCCACAGTTCTGGGGAACGGAATAACATCTCTGATATTGGACACCCATGTGAGATACATAACTGCTCTTTCAAAGCCCAGACCAAAGCCTGCATGCTTTGTGCCGCCATATCTTCTCAGGTCAAGATACCAGCTGTAGTCCTCTTCCTTGAGGCCAAGCTCTTTCATGCGCGCGGTGAGCACATCGAGGCGCTCTTCTCTCTGGCTGCCGCCGATGATTTCGCCAATGCCGGGCACGAGGCAGTCCATTGCGGCAACTGTTTTGCCGTCATCATTGAGGCGCATATAAAATGCCTTGATTTCCTTGGGATAGTCGGTCACAAACACGGGGCGCTTGAACACCACTTCGGTGAGATATCTTTCGTGCTCTGTCTGCAAATCGCTGCCCCATTCTACAGGGTATTCAAAATTAGCATTGTTCTTTTTAAGGATTTCGATTGCCTCGGTGTAGGTCACTCTGCCAAAGTCGGAATTTACAATTGAGTTGAGACGCTCAAGCAAGCCCTTATCTACAAAGCTATTGAAGAACTGCATCTCCTCGGGAGCGTTTTCGAGCACATAATTTATCACAAATTTGAGCATATCCTCGGCAAGCTCCATGTCGTCAGCAAGGTCGGCAAAAGCAATTTCGGGCTCAATCATCCAAAACTCTGCCGCATGACGGGTGGTGTTGGAATTTTCGGCGCGGAATGTGGGGCCAAAGGTGTAGATGTTGCGAAATGCCATGGCGTAGGTCTCGCCGTTTAGCTGACCGCTTACGGTGAGGTTGGCACTCTTGCCGAAAAAGTCTTTGCTATAATCAATTGCACCATCATCGGTGTGAGGGATATTATCGAGGTCAAAGGTTGTCACTTTAAACATTTCACCTGCGCCCTCGCAGTCACTTGCAGTGATGATAGGGGTGTGAGTGTAGACAAAGTTTCTTTCGTTAAAGAATTTGTGAATAGCATAGGCTGCAAGGCTGCGCACTCTGAACACTGCCGAGAAAAGATTGGTGCGCGGACGAAGATGTGCAATGGTGCGCAAAAACTCGGGGGAGTGTCTTTTCTTTTGTAGGGGATAGTCGGGAGTGGACATGCCTTCTATTTCAATTTTGGTAGCTTTGATTTCAAAAGGCTGCTTTGCCTCGGGAGTGAGAACGAGCTTGCCTGTGATGTTGAGCGATGCGCCCACATTCATGGAAGCAATCTGCTTGTAGTTTTCTAAAAATTCGCTTTCAAACACAATCTGAATGTTTTTGAAAAATGTGCCGTCGTTGATTTCGATGAAGCCAAAAACATTTGACGAACGGATTGTCCTTATCCAGCCCGAAACCAAAACCTCCTGGTCACTGAATTTATTTGCATCTGCAAAGATTTCTCTAACTGTAGTCTTCACGATATACCTCCAAATTTATAAAAGGGGAATGTTTGCATCAGCGCAAAGTCTGATGGTTTCTTCGTCCCATATACTCGATTGCACTTCACCTATGTGAGCTGAGCCCATCATGAGCATACAAAGCCTCGACTGACCTATGCCGCCGCCGATTGTAAGCGGAAGCTCGCCATTGAGCAGCATTTTGTGAAACATGAGCTCACGGCGGTCATCACAGCCAGCAATAGAAAGCTGACGGCTGAGACTTTCGGCGTCAACCCTTATGCCCATCGACGATATCTCAAAGGCTCTGCCGAGAGTTTCATTCCAAAACATGAGGTCACCGTTGAGCTGCCAGTCATCATAGTCGGGCGCTCTGCCGTCATGTGGCTTGCCCGATTTGAGCTTGCCGCCAATCTGCATGATGAAGGTGGTGGGGTGCTCGCGCACAAAGAGGTCTTCGCGTTCTTTGCCGCTTGCATCGGGATACATGTCCTCAAGCTCCTGACTTGTCACAAAGGTTACCTCGCGGCAAAGCTTGGTGTCGAGCTGAGGATAGTGCACCTTGAGGATTTCGTTGGTGTCACAAATTGCCTTTACAATTGCCGAAACCACAGCCTTGAGGTAGTCAAGATTGCGGTTTTTATCGGTGATCACCTTTTCCCAGTCCCACTGGTCAACATAGATGGAATGAATATTATCAAGCTCTTCGTCGCGCCTGATGGCGTTCATGTCGGTGTAGAGACCTGAGCCAATCTCGAAATCATAGCGCTTGAGAGCAAGTCTTTTCCATTTGGCAAGCGATTGCACAATCTGTGCATTGCCGCCCACTGCAGGAATATCAAATGAAACGGGACGCTCCACGCCGCTGAGATTATCATTGAGCCCCGAATTTTCCGTCACAAAAAGCGGTGCGGATACTCTTTTGAGATTGAGTGCATATGAAAACTCTTTCTGGAAGGTTTCCTTGATGCACGAAATGGCTCGCTGGGTGTTATATCGGTTAAGCCTTGGCGTGTAACCTGCGGGGATATAAGTTTTTGTCATGTCTGCCCGTCTCCTTTCTTTATATACAACTATCTATCATACAACAAAATCTGCCCAAAGTCAACGATTTTTACCTTTTTTATCAGGAAATGACACTGCGGTGATGATGCCGAGCATTATAAACGATGCAAGCATCGAGCTGCCTCCATAGCTCACAAAGGGAAGTGTGATACCGGTGAGCGGAATAAGCTTGATGACACCGCCAATGATGATGAAGGTCTGAAAGCCTATTGCCGTCACAAGCGTGAGGCAGGCGCATTTCAAAAATTCATCATTTGATTTGAGCGCTATTTTCACTCCGCGATAAGTGAGCAAAAAGTAGAGCAAAATGACCGCAAAGCCTGTGAACATGCCCATTTCCTCGCAAATGGCGGCGAAGATGAAGTCAGTCTGTGCAAAGGGCACTGCCTGCGGCATACCATTGCCGAGCCCCACGCCGAAATATCCGCCCGAGGCTATGGCTATGAGCGACTGGATTATCTGATAACCGCCGCCGCTTGGGTCCTGCCACGGATTTTGCCACGCGCTCACTCTCACACCTATGTGGTCAGCCAGCAGGAAAAATCCCACAAGCCCCACAAAGACTATGCCGCCAATGTTGATGAGCTTCAGGCGGTTGCTGGTTTTGTACACAAAGCACATGGCAAAATATATGAGAAAGAGCAAAAGCGCAGTGCCCCATTCTTTTTGAAACAGGGCAAGTGCGCCCATGCAGGCATACACATATATGCAAAGCACAATTTCGTCTGTGGGTATGCCAAAGAATCTCTTGCGCTTGTCTTTCTTTTTGGCATCAAAGCCCGGAAGTGACGAAAAATAGCACGAGATGCAAAGGCAGTAAAAAATCTTGATGAGCTCTGACGGCTGTATGGACATATCACCTATGACAATCCAGTTCTTCGAGCCGTTTACCACTTCGCCAAAGAGGAGTGTTGCCGCAATGAGGGCAAAGGTTAAAGCCATATACACATATTTGAGCCTGCTCCAGAATTTCACCTTGCCAAACACAACCACAGTGACAAAATAAGTGACAATGCCCACTACAAACCACAAAATCTGCCTCATGGCATAATCTGACTCGCGCCTGTATGACGCTGCCGCCTCTATGGCAAGGTCAATGCGGCAAAGCATGATGATGCCTATGGACACAAGCATGGACACAGTGAGGAAAAGATAGAGGTCACCATAGTCAAGATGATACAGCAAAAGATACATCACTGTGTTAATAAGGCAAAGAATGAGGCATGCATACATATATGTAAAATCCTCGGCTCCGCAATAGATAAAGAGCATCAGAAAGCCTATTATATTAACAAGTGTTATATAGAACATTGGTCTGAAACGAATTTTGGTCATGGTCTTAGTTCTCCGCTTCCAGATTATCCACAAAAATAAAGCTTATATTGCCAAACGAGAGCTTATCGCTGTCTTTGAGGCGCACGGCGTGCTTTGGAAGACGGCGGCCATTTAAGAAGCTGCCGTTGGTGCTGTCGAGGTCTTCTATGTAGAACGCTCCGTCGCGCAAAAAGATGCGCGCATGATTTTTGGACATGTAGGGGTCGTCGATATACACCTGACAGCGTTTGCTCCTGCCTATGAGTGCATCCTCGCGAATGCTGTAGCTTTCGTGCATTTTGAACTTGAGGTTTCGCCTGAGATTGACAAGCTTGAGGTAGGCAAAGCCTGCGCCCGAGGTGGCTTCGCGCCTTTTGGCATCGGATATATCGAGATAAATGAGGCGCACAATGCTGAGAATAAACATATACACCACAAACACAAAGATGTATTTTACAACATCTGCCAGAATTTCATACATTTTGTCACAACCTTTCACAGAAACAAAATATTTTTCGTAAATCCGTCAACCATCTGCATTCTCCGCTTTCCGATGCATGTGTTTGACCGATTAGTGCGCAAACTGTAGTAACGCTCAAACTCAAGGTTTATTCAGCTTGACGGAGCAACCTTTGAGTACTGTTTATAAATTGCCTTTTTCAATATGCACCTTGCAATATCAATTACCAATGCCGATTGCAAGGTGCAAGCCGAGCCTCGGCTAAGTGCCGAATGCGAGGCGGTATTGCACAAAAGGGCAATTTATAAACAATAAGTACTCAATCAGTTGCAAAGACAAGCTGAATAACCTTGTTCTTGAATCCGTCTATTTCAAATACTTGGCAATATACTTGCCCGTGTAGGATTTTTTGCACTTGGCAATCTCTTCGGGGGTGCCTTCAAACACGATTTTGCCGCCCTTGTCACCGCCCTCGGGGCCAAGGTCGATGATGTGGTCAACCACCTTGATGACATCAAGATTGTGCTCAATCACGATGACAGTGTTGCCCGCATCCACCAAGGTGGAGAGCACATCGGTGAGCTTGTGCACATCGGCCACATGCAGCCCTGTGGTGGGCTCGTCGAGAATATACACAGTTTTACCTGTGCTTTTGCGGCTGAGCTCTGTGGCAAGCTTCACTCTTTGAGCTTCGCCGCCCGAAAGCGTGGTAGATGGCTGACCTATTTTTATATAGCCAAGACCAACATCATAGAGTGTTTGCAAGCGACGGCGAATCTTGGGGATATTTTCAAAAAATTCGAGCCCCTCTTCCACCGTCATTTCAAGCACATCGTTGATGTTTTTGTCTTTATATTTTACCTCTAAGGTTTCTCTGTTGTAGCGCTTGCCCTTGCACACCTCGCATGGCACATACACATCGGGCAGAAAATGCATCTCAATCTTGATGATGCCGTCCCCTGTGCACGCTTCGCACCTGCCGCCGCTCACATTGAAGCTGAAACGCCCCGGGCCGTAGCCTCTCAGCTTGGCTTCGTTGGTAGAAGCAAAAAGGTCGCGTATGTCACCAAAAAGGCCTGTGTAGGTGGCGGGGTTGGAGCGCGGAGTTCTGCCAATGGGTGACTGGTCAATGGCGATGACCTTGTCGGCATTGGATATGCCGTCAATCGATTTGTGGGCACCCGCTTTTTTCTTGGCGCCGTTTAGCTCTGATGCAAGCTTTTTGTATAGGATTTCGTTTATGAGACTGGATTTGCCACTACCCGACACACCCGTCACGGCAACGAATTTGCCAAGAGGAATGCTCACATCAATGTTTTTGAGGTTATTTTGCTTGGCACCGTAAATAGTGATGAACTGTCCGTTACCCTCGCGCCTTTTTGAGGGCACAGGAATTTGCTTTTTGCCCGAAAGATACTGACCCGTGATGCTGGCGTCGGTAGCTTTGATGTCATCAATAGTGCCCTCGGCAACAACATAGCCGCCGTGAATGCCTGCACCGGGGCCGATGTCTACAATATGGTCGGCGGCATACATGGTATCTTCATCGTGCTCCACCACAATGAGAGTGTTGCCAAGGTCGCGCAGGTGCTTTAAGGTGGATATGAGCTTATTGTTGTCGCGCTGATGAAGGCCTATGCTTGGCTCGTCGAGAATGTAGAGCACGCCTGTGAGCCCTGAGCCAATCTGAGTGGCAAGGCGTATGCGCTGAGCTTCGCCGCCCGAGAGTGTGCCTGCGCTTCGCGACAATGTGAGATAGTCAAGCCCCACATCCACAAGAAACTTAGTGCGCGCGTTTATCTCTTTGAGAATCTGGTTGGAAATGAGCTTTTGCTGGTCGGTGAGCTCAAGCGATGCAAAAAACTCGCTGATGTCTCTTACCGACATATCGGTGAGAGTGGCAATGTTGATGCCGCCCACGGTGACGCCAAGTGTTTCGGGGCGCAATCTCTTGCCCTTGCACGCCTTGCACAGCACCTCGCCCATGAGGCTTTCGATTTCGGTTTTGGAATAGGCAGAATATGAATCATTGTAGCGTCGCTCAAGATTGGTGATGACTCCCTCAAAGAGGGCAGTTTTGCGGTAGCCGTTGTGGTTGATGGAAAGCGGCTTATCGCTGCCGTAGAGCACAATGTCCATAATCTCCTTGGGAAGATCACAAATTGGGGTTGTTTTGTCAAATTTATATTCTTTGCTAAGGGCATCGAGCCAAGCACTCCAATAGGTGGTGCCGTCGGCCACATTGCCCCAGCCAAATGCGCATATGCCGCCGTCATAGATGGACTTTGACGGGTCGGGAATGAGCAGCTCGGGGTCTATCTTCATAAAACTGCCAAGACCGCTGCACTCGGGGCATGCACCAAAGGGAGAGTTAAACGAAAACATGCGCGGCGAGAGCTCTTCCATGCTGATGCCGCAATCCTTGCAGGCGTAGTTCTGGCTAAATATCTTTTCGCCTTTATCAAACATATCGGCAATCACAAGACCGCCTCCGAGCTTGGCGGCAGTTTCTATGGAATCGGTGAGTCGGGATGTGACGGATTCCTTTATGATAATACGGTCAACCACAATCTCAATGGTGTGGCGGTGCTTTTTTTCAAGGGTAATGGTTTCCGACAAATCTCTCACATTGCCGTCTATTCTCACTCGCACATAGCCGTTTTTGCGCGCATCGTCAATTATTTTGGCGTGTTCGCCCTTTTTGTCACGAATGACGGGCGCCAAAATCTGAATGCGCGTGCCCTCGCCCATTGCCATGAGAGCGTCCACAATTTCATCAACCGACTGCTGATGAATCATCTTGCCGCATTTGGGGCAGTGAGGTGTGCCAACTCTTGCATAGAGCAAACGCAGATAGTCATATATCTCGGTGACTGTGCCCACTGTGGAGCGCGGATTTTTGCTGGTGGTTTTCTGGTCGATGCTGATGGCAGGCGAAAGACCCTCGATGTAGTCCACATCGGGCTTGTCCATCTGACCGAGAAACTGACGCGCATATGATGAAAGCGACTCCACATAGCGCCTCTGACCCTCGGCATAGATGGTGTCAAACGCAAGTGACGATTTGCCCGAGCCTGAAAGACCCGTGACCACCACAAATTTTTCGCGCGGAATGTCGATGTCGATATTTTTGAGATTGTGCTGAGATGCACCTTTTATTCTTATATATTCTTTCATTATTTCTTCTTTACTTCTTTCCTCTGAGTTTTATAATTTCGTCTCTGTAGATTGCCGCCATTTCAAAGTCGAGATTGTCAGATGCTTCTTTCATAAGCTTGGTGAGCTTGGCAATCTTGGCATCGGCGCTGTCTTCGGCGCGAATGTCGGGAGCAGGGAGAGTGCGGCCTGTTTCGTAAGTCTTTATGATATCATGCACATCTTTGCGAATTGTCTTAGGAATGATGCCGTGCTCTTCGTTATAGGCAAGCTGGATTTCGCGGCGGCGGTAGGTTTCATCTATGGCACGCTGCATGGAGCCTGTGATGGTGTCGGCATACATGATGACACGGCTTTCGGCATTGCGCGCGGCTCTGCCTATGGTCTGCACAAGCGAGGTTTCACTGCGCAAAAAGCCTTCTTTGTCGGCATCGAGGATTGCCACGAGCGACACCTCGGGAATGTCGAGCCCCTCTCTCAAAAGATTGATACCCACAATGACATCAAACACACCAAGCCTTAGGTCTCTTATTATCTCCATACGCTCTAAGGTTTCTATCTCGGAGTGGAGATATTTCACCTTTATGCCCACAGAACGCATATAGTCGGTGAGGCTTTCTGCCATCTTTTTGGTGAGGGTGGTCACAAGCACCCTGTCGCCCTTTTGCACCACCTCGTCAATCTCGGCGCACAAATCATCAACCTGCCCGCTCACGGGGCGAATGATGACCTCGGGGTCCACGAGACCTGTGGGGCGGATAACCTGCTCGGCAACCTCTCCTCCGCTTTTTGCCACCTCGTATTCACCGGGAGTTGCACTCACATATATTGCCTGATTTATCCTCTGCTCAAATTCGGCAAAATTAAGCGGCCTATTGTCAAAGGCCGACGGCAGACGAAAACCAAAGTTCACAAGGGTCTCCTTGCGAGAACGGTCACCTGCATACATGGCTCTCACCTGAGGAAGAGTGACATGTGATTCGTCCACCACAAGCAAAAAGTCATCGGGGAAATAGTCCATAAGGGTGAACGGCGCACTGCCGGGCTCTCTGCCGCTTATGTGGCGCGAATAGTTCTCTATGCCCTGACAAAAGCCAATCTCCTGCATCATTTCGAGGTCATAGTTGGTGCGCTG
This sequence comes from Clostridia bacterium, assembly GCA_017503945.1. Classification (GTDB taxonomy): domain Bacteria; phylum Bacillota; class Clostridia; order UMGS1810; family UMGS1810; genus RGIG1828. The sequence goes on along the minus strand of JAFVSB010000088.1, from coordinate 5,057 downwards.
AATCAGCCTTTGCTGTTCAAGGAGCTTGCCCTGCTCGCCTAGCTGGGCGCTTCGCTCGTCGAGCTCATCTCTGATGGTGACAAGAGCTCTTTTCATTTTTTCATCGGTGGTGGCATAGTGCGACGCTGGAAAGATGGTGGTGAAGCTTCTGAAGGCCTTTATCTCACCTGTGACAATGTCGATGTCACAAATGCGCTCTATCTCGTCGCCAAAAAATTCTATCCTTATGGCGCTTTCGCCGCTTGAAGCAGGAAACACCTCCACCACATCACCCCTCACGCGAAAGGTACCGCGTTCACATGAGAGGTCATTGCGAGTGTATTGAATCTCCACAAGCTTGCGCAAAAATGCGTTGCGGTCAATCTCATTGCCCACTCTGAGGAAAATCATGAGGTTTTTGTAGTCATCGGGGTCACCGAGGCCATAGATGCACGACACACTGGCAACTATGATGACATCGCGCCTCTCCAATAGCGACGCTGTGGCGCTATGGCGCAGTCGGTCTATCTCATCATTGACCGAGGAGTCTTTTTCTATGTAGGTGTCGGTGTGGGGAATGTATGCCTCGGGCTGATAGTAGTCATAATAGCTCACAAAATATTCCACTGCATTGTCAGGGAAGAATTCCTTAAACTCACTGCACAGCTGAGCTGCAAGGATTTTGTTGTGAGCAAGCACCAAGGTGGGTTTGCCCACCTTTTCAATGGTCTTGGCTATGGTGAAGGTTTTGCCCGAGCCTGTAACGCCCAAAAGGGTCTGATGCCGTTTGCCCGCAAGGATACCATCAGAGAGCTTTTGTATAGCACCAATCTGGTCACCCATGGGTTCAAATTTTGACACCACTTTAAATTCGCTCATATGCACACCTCCACTTAGATTTTTTAAGCCAAAGCTTACTTGTTTTCTTCCGCAACTGCTTGAGTACTTTTTGTTTACCAATTGCATTTTTCTTCAATACCGCCTCGCATTCGGCACTCAGCCGAGGCTCGGCTTGCACCTTGCAAATTGCAAAGGTAACTGATTTTGCAAGGTGCATATTGAAAAATACAATTGGTAAACCGTACTCAAAGGTTGCTACGGAAAACCAAATAAACTTTAGACATATTATACTATCTTATATTATATCAAGAACTTAAAATTTTATCAATATGTATACCTGTGATTTTTGCCAAAATTTAACAAAAAATCCGCGGAGCTCTCCCAAAAGAGCCCGCGGACTGAAATCATTTCACAACTGCAACCTCTGTAGCCAACGAATCACTGTAGCGCACAAGCACAAACATGCCCTCTTCGATGAAGCCAAGAGAGTCTGACTGCCAGTGAGAATTGCCTCGCTTGGTGTACACGCTCACGCCTGCTTTTTTTGTGATTACAAGCTCATGGGTGCCGAGCATATTTTCTACCGTGATGACATAGCTTTTGCTTTTGTTTTCCACCTTTGTAACCTTGCCTGCATAAAACTCATATTCAGAGGCAGTGCCATAAAGCAACGATTCGGGGATAGATGCCTCTGCCTTAGAGCCGCCAAATGATGCCAACACGATGATGGTGTCAATATGGCCATGAAATGCAGTGTCAAACACAATCACATCACCTGCACTAAGCTCAGAAAGACTCTCCTTTGTGCCTGCAACCTTGGTTTCCGCCTCAGTTGAAATGATAGTGGAATACACCTTATCCTCCTCGCCTGCAATGCAGTAGCTAAGCTTTACCGCAGTTTCGCCATCGGCGTTTAGTACATTGGTCACAGAACTGATTAAAATAAGATCCTTCATGGGGTAGAGTGTGTAGAGGTGATCGAGAGAGTCGGTCTTATCATCTTCGGGTTTTTCAACGGGCTTTTCTTCGGGCTTGGTGGGAGCTTTAAAATCCTGCGCTCTCACCAAAAGAGCTGCTGTTTCGCCCCTTGTCACAGAGCCGCCAGCTCTGATGGTGCCGTCTTCATAGCCTTCGATGATGCCATGCTTTGCAGCGGCGCCCACTCTTGCTGCCATGTCGTCACTTACGCTGCCCCAATCGGAAAACATGTCTGATGCATCGGCATCTTCAAGCGAGAGCACATTTGCAAGAGCATATGCTATCTCTGCTCTGGTGGCACTTTCATCGGGGCCAAAAGCATCTGACGGAGCATAGAGCACATCGGCGCTCTTTTGTATATATTCCTGTGCCCAGTGGGCATTGATGTCGCTAAAAGCTTTGCCCTTTGCGTCAAGCTCAAAGGCAAGGCAGAGCATCTTGGCAAATTCTGCCTTTGTGACATTGCCCTCGGGGCGGAAGGTGCCGTCTTCATAGCCATTTATGACCTTTGCATCTGCAAGGCGGCTGATATAGTCTTTTGCCCAGTGGTTCGAATCTACATCAAAAAATGCAAATGCAGCAGTCGATGTGAAAACAAGGACTGAAATAAGTATGAGTGAAATTAGCTTTTTCATGGATATCATCCTTTCTGCGCAATTATACCACAAAAAGCACTGCTTTTCAATTCATATTTTTTGCCATGGCTTCATACAATCAAATGCACTAAATTTGTGAAAGGGGTCAATATAACTATGACAGTGCCCACAGATGTTAACTATACAAGTCACCTTACAAAAGAAGTCATACTAAGCCTTGCCAAAGAATATCCGTTTGTTTCGGCAAGCTCCATTGGCAAGAGTGTTATGGGCAGTGACATATATGCGCTAAAGTGCGGCTATGGCGAAAAAAAGGTGTTTATAAATGCCAGTCACCATGCAAACGAATGGATAACTACGCCGCTGCTTTTAAAATTCATGCAGCGCTATATGAGCGCCTATGATGACAACTTGTGCATTTGCGGCATCGATGCCAAGGAGCTTTTTATGAACACCACTGTTGTGTGCGTGCCGCTTGTGAACCCCGACGGGGTGGACCTTGTAAACGGGGCGATAGACAAAAGCTCTCCATATTATCAAAAAGCCAAAGCAATCAGCGCCAATTACGATCACATTCCATTTCCAAACGGCTGGAAAGCCAACATCGAAGGAGTAGACCTTAACCTCAACTATCCTGCAATGTGGGGTAATGCCAAAAAAATCAAAAAGGAAAAAGGCATAGACTCCAGCGCCCCCAGAGATTATGTGGGCGCCTCGCCGCTTTGTGCTCCCGAGGCAAGGGCGCTTTATGACCTCACTGTGGCAAGCGGATTTTGTCTCACGCTTTCATATCACACTCAGGGCAAGGTCATCTATTGGAAATATCTCGACTATTTGCCACAAAACAGCTATGAAATTGCCCAAAACTTAAGCAAAGCAAGCGGCTACGCAATAGAGGTGACACCAGCGGAGTCGGGCTTTGCAGGATACAAGGACTGGTTTATCTCGCAATACAATCTCCCGGGCTATACCGTGGAGGCTGGTGAAGGCGAAAATCCGCTGCCAAAAGAGCAGTTTGACACTATATATGAAGCAAATGAGCCGCTTTTGGTGTCGGCGCTTAATTTAGCATAGTAAAATTGCATAAAACATTTTTTGTGTTTTTATACATATTGTACCTATATCGCGCCACCACCACAATATATAGTATTCAAATTTAACGAAATGCACAAAATGTATTGACAAAACCAAAAAAAGGATATATACTGTAGTAGACTTATATTAAATGGTATTTTTTGAGCATAATGTGAGGTACACACATGGCAAAAGGACGCATACATTCCATAGAAAGCATGGGGCTTGTAGACGGGCCCGGAATACGCACGGTTGTGTTTTTTCAAGGCTGTGCCCTCAGGTGCCTTTTTTGCCACAATCCCGACAGTTGGGATTTTAGCGGAGGCAAAGAGGTGACGGCTGATGAAATCGTTGCCAAGGTCCTGCGTTTCAGGCCATATTTTGACCGAAGCGGCGGCGGAGTCACCTTTTCGGGCGGAGAGCCGCTTATGCAGCCAAAGTTTTTGCTCGAGCTTCTTGCCAAGTGCCGCCATCATGGTATTCACACCTGCCTCGACACTTCGGGCGTGGGGCTTGGTGACTATGACGAAATACTCAACCTTTGTGACCTTGTGCTCTATGATATCAAAGCTCTCGATGGTGCAGATTACAAAAAAATGTGCTCGCTGGGCATTGAGCGCACACTTGAGTTTGTGGAGGCGCTCAAAAGAATAAAGCCTGCCACAATAGTGCGTCAGGTGGTGGTGCCCGGCATAAATGACACCGACGAATACATGAGAGCTCTCAAAGAATACATAGCCAAAGAGCTTCCGTTTGCACAATCAGTTGAGCTGCTGAGTTTTCACAAAATGGGGGAACACAAATATAAGAAACTTGGCATCGCAGCGCCACTTGCGCATATCGAGGCGATGGACAGAGAAAAAACACAGATATTGTGGGATAAATACTTTAGTAAAGGAGAATGACTTATGGAAAGCAGAAAAGAATTTGTCGGCGGTCTCTGGCAAACAGAGATAAATGTCCGCGATTTCATACAGAAAAACTACACTCTCTATGAGGGCACAGGTAGATTTTTGGCAGGCCCTACCGAAAAAACCAAAAAGGTGTGGGACAGATGCGTTGAGCTTCTGGCCGAAGAGCGCAAAAAAGGCGGCGTGCTCGATGTGGAGACCAAAAGAATTTCGGGCATATGCAACTTTGCTCCCGGCTATATTGATAAGCCAAACGAGGTAATTGTGGGCTTGCAGACCGATGCACCCCTCAAAAGAATGGTCAACCTCTACGGCGGCATGAGAATGGCTCAGCAGTGCCTCGATAAATACGGCTATGTGCTCGATGCCAACATTCATTCCCACTTTGCCCAATACCGCAAAACTCACAATCAGGGCGTGTTTGATGCATACACTCCTGATGTTAGAGCCGCAAGAAGTGCAGGCTTGCTCACAGGTCTGCCCGATGCCTACGGCAGAGGCAGAATCATCGGCGACTATCGCCGCATAGCTCTCTATGGCACCGAAAGACTCATTGAAGAAAAGAAAAAAGACCTTACAAAGCTCGAAGGCAGATTGACCGACGCTTCAATTCGTCTGAGAGAAGAAGTGTCGATGCAGATTCAGGCTCTTGGCGACATTGAGCGCATGGCCGATACAT
>JAFVSB010000087.1 GCA_017503945.1 Clostridia bacterium | reverse complement strand
TATAGAATTTACCACATCAACGAACTTTTCCTCTGATGCTTCGTGGAGGGTTGGATAAAGCTTTTCAATTTCTTTTGCAGATACATTTTGAAAAATGTCTTTGAATGTTCTGCCAGTATTCCATTGGTAGTAAGCTACAATCCATCCGCACCAATATTCAGGTGAACAATCATATTCTGTCTGTACTTCCGGGAGGTCTTGTTCAATACCTGCTTTTACAACAATTTCGTGAACAAGCTCTGTTCCTGATAATCCTGAAATGATTTTAGGTACACCATTTCCAAACTGTGTTGCAAACCCGGTTGTAACAAATAAATCAAAGAACTTCTGAAGTGTCATATTGCAAGCATTGACTGCATAATCTGCAGCTTCGCCAAGATTTCGCATTGCATCGTCTAAATACTGCTCATCGTAAGCGCGCATCATCAGGTGTAACCTCCTCACGAATAATATCTCTCATGTAAAGTCCGTTCAAATCTTCTTTTTCAAGTTCAGCATTAAATGCTTCTCGTGCTTCATCGTCTCGTGCTTTGCGCTTTGCATAGTAGATTGTGTTGTCGCAAACTTCATAAGACACAAACTTAATTTCATCAAATGCTTTTTTGCTCTTTAAAACAACCTGCTCGCCAAGCTTACCAAGTCGCATGGCATAAGACAACTGATTTAGTGAAATTTCGTTATTGACAAATGCTCTTGCAAATGAGAAATAGGAATCATCTGCACGGTAGCCTATAATCGCATCATAGTCCTTTGTATCAGGCAAAAAATGCTCAATAAGCCATTCGCGACCACGTTTCATAACCGGCGTGGACAAACGAACCTTTCTATGCTTCATCAACATTGCAAGCCAATGTAAAATGGTATAATTATCAGAAGAAAGATTCAATACTTTAAGGTTTGATATATCAATCTCATATTTATTTACAAAGCCGTCTACATCTTCGGTACAAGCCCACTCTTTTGCAAGTTCAATATGCTCTGTGCAGTAAAAACCTCTGCCGTAATCGTTATAAGTTTTACCTTTACCATATTGTGGTTTTTCAATAATTTCAGGCGAGCCGTGATATATTGTTATCTTACTCATATTTACATCTCCATACTTCTGTAGAGTTATACACTCACATTATACTCCCACGGAAGTATTTTGTCAATGCTTTCGGGGAATTTTATCTAATTTTTTCATAAAAAAACAGCAGTATAAAGCTGCTTTTAACAGTACTCAAACAATTACACTTATGTGGACCCGATGGTGAGCTGGCAGCTTCGCTAAGATATCTCAGTCAGCGTTTCACCATGCCCGACGAGGTTTCCAAAGGGCTTCTTACCGATATAGGCACGGAGGAACTTGCCCATCTTGAGATGGTCGGGACCCTTGTAAATCAGCTCACTCGCGGTACCAATGCCGATTGTGTAAAGGAAAGTGGCTTCTATGATTATTTCATCAATCATTCCACTGGCGTATATCCTGCCAACACCAATGGCACTCCTTTTAATGCAATGGCTCTTGCAGTGACAGGTGACCCTATCACCGACCTCAACGAAAATCTTGCAGCAGAGCAAAAAGCGCGTTCGACCTATGATAATATTCTTCGCATGAGCGATGACCCTGATGTTAATGATGTCATAAAATTTCTCCGAGAGAGAGAAATAGTGCACTATCAGCGCTTCGGTGAAGCACTCAGAAGGGTCGAAGAAAAACTCACATCCAAAAATAAATTCTATATGAATAATTAAAAAAACAGCTCCCCACACTTAGAGTGCGGGGAGTTGTTTTTTACATATCAATATTAATCTGCATTTTTAGCATAGCCGCATTTTGTGCACACAGTATTAACTGCAAGCTCCACGCTGTCACAATCGGGGCAGGTCCAAGTGAGGTCTTCCTCGCTTGTGATTAGGGGCTTTTTAGCATCGGCATAAATGGGAGCGGTTTCGGCTTTGAGATTTTCAATAGCCACGCTTGTTTTGTCAAGACCAAGCATGATGTTTATCTTTTCACTGAGGGCATCAATGCTGTCATATATTCTCTTTTGCTCGGTTTTGGTCTTTTCGATTTTGTCAATAATCATTGCCTGTGCGCCAAAGATGAGAGCGAGCAAAAGCCCTGCTGCAACGGTTTTAAGCTGTACCATAAATTCATCGGCTATTATGCACAGTATGGCTGTGACCACGAGCACTGCTATTGATGCTGCCTTGCAAAGTGTAGATGTTTTGCTTTTCATCATTGTAAATCATTCCTTTACTAAATCAATCCAAAAATGAGGGCAAAGAGCTTCTTCTCACTGTAGCAGGTTCTTCTTTTTTGACAGGTGATTCCAAGGATGGCACATCTGCTTTTATGAGGTCTACAATGTAACCATTGAGAGATTTACCAATGCTTTGAGCATATGCCTGAATTATTTCCTTTTCGCCCTTTGGTACTCTCAATACAAAAGTGTCTACTTTTTCTTTAAGATATTTGTCTTTTGCTTTTTGACTACCATTATTCATAATACCACATTCCTTTACTTTTTGTCAATGAAGTTCACAAATTCTATGCCTGCATCAATGGCTTTTTGCACTGCCTCTTTGGCAGGGCCGCCTGTCACGCTGCGCTCATTCACACATGTAGCAAGGTCGATTGCTTCATATATATCTTCCTCTATAATCTCAGAGCACTTTTTGAATTCGTCCATCGTAAATTCGCTGAGTGCTTTGTTTGTGTCAAGTGCATATGCAACCATTTTGCCTATCACTTCATGAGCCTGTCTGAAAGGCATGCCTTTTTTTACCAGATAATCTGCAGCATCGGTTGCGTTGGTGAATCCGCCGCCTGCTCCGCGGTGCATATTATCTTTGTTTATTTTCATGGTGGCAATCATTTTTTCAAACACAGGCACACATAGCTTGATTGTGTCAATTGCATCAAATATACATTCTTTGTCCTCCTGCATATCCTTGTTGTATGCAAGGGGCAGCCCTTTCATTGTGGTGAGTATGCTTACCAGGTCACCATACACTCTGCCGCTTTTGCCCCTGATGAGCTCTGCAACATCAGGATTTTTCTTTTGAGGCATTATCGAGCTGCCGGTAGAGCAGGCATCGTCCATTTCGATGAACTGAAATTCGTTGGTGTTCCACAAAATGAGCTCTTCTGAGTATCTGCTAAGGTGCATGATGATTATGGCAAGAGCAGATGCAAGCTCAATCACAAAGTCTCTGTCCGACACGCCGTCGAGAGAATTGAGAGTGATGGAGTCAAAGCCAAGCTCTTTTGCCACAAATTCCCTGTCGAGAGGGTAGGTTGTAGCAGCAAGCGCACCTGAACCAAGAGGCATCACATTTATTCTTTTGTATACATCACAAAGTCTTTCTATGTCTCTTTTAAACATTTCAAAGTATGCCATGGTGTGATGAGCAAGAGTGATTGGCTGAGCTTTTTGCAGATGAGTATAGCCTGGCATGATGGTGTCGAGATTTTTACCTGCTATATCAAGCAGAGTTTTTTCAAGTGACACAAGCATCTCTTTAATTTCTTCTATTTCATCTTTTAAATACATTCTTATGTCAAGGGCCACCTGGTCGTTGCGGCTTCTGCCTGTATGCAGTCTTTTGCCTGCATCACCTATGCGGTTTGTGAGGATTGTTTCTATGTTCATGTGGATGTCTTCGGCATCAACCATAAATTCAATCTTTCCGTTTTCCACATCATCAAGAATTTCACCGAGTGTTTTTACAATCAGTTCACTGTCCGCAAGGGGGATAATGTTACATTTGCCAAGCATCTTTGCATGGGCAATGCTTCCGAGTATATCCTGACGATACATTCTCTGGTCAAAGCGTATTGATGAGTTGAAGTCATTCACTTCAGAATCGGTGTTTTTGCTGAATCTGCCGCCCCAAAGCTTCATGGTGCATCTTCCTTTCTAAGCAAATTTCGGGTAATCCGCCTGCGCGGATTGCCCGAAATATATCTGTGTTAATTATTTGTTATCGTTTTCGTGATTTTTCATCATCATAGCGCGCACCTTGAGGGGCAGACCAAAGAGATTGATAAATCCTTCAGAATCTTTCTGGTTGTATACTTCATCTGCGTCAAAGGTTGCAATTTCTTCGTTGTAAAGTGAGTAGGGTGATGTTGTGCCTGCAGGTGTGCAATTGCCTTTGTAGAGTTTGAGGCGCACTTTTCCTGTAACGGTTTCCTGAGTAGAATCTACAAAAGCAGACAAAGCTTCGCGAAGCGGTGTATACCAAAGTCCGTCATACACAAGGTCTGCAAACTTATTGGCAACTTCCTGCTTGTAGTGGAGGGTCTGTTTGTCAAGGCACAGATACTCAAGCTCTTTGTGTGCAGCATAAAGAATTGTGCCACCCGGTGTTTCATACACACCTCTGGATTTCATGCCCACAAGACGGTTCTCAACAATGTCATCAATACCTATGCCGTTTGCACCGCCAATTTCATTGAGCTTTTTAACAAGCTCAACAGGACCATATGCCACACCGTCGATTTTGGTGGGAATACCTTTTTCAAACTCGATTTCGATATATGTAGGCTTGTCGGGAGCTTTTTCGGGAGACACACCCAGCATAAGGATTTTGTCGAGGTTGGGTTCGTTTGCAGGATCTTCGAGGTCCTGACCTTCGTGAGAAAGATGCCAGATGTTTCTGTCCATAGAATAGTTGTTTTCTTTGGTTACAGGCACGGGAATACCTCTTGCCTCAGCATAGTCGATTTCATCTTCTCTGGATTTGATGTCCCATATTCTCCAGGGAGCAATGATTTTCATTTCGGGAGCAAGGGCTTTGATGGTCAGCTCAAAACGAACCTGGTCATTACCTTTGCCTGTGCAACCGTGGCAGATTGCTGTGGCGCCCTCAGCTCTTGCAATTTCAACAATTCTTTTTGCAATGCAGGGGCGTGCATGTGATGTACCCAGCAGATATTTGCCTTCATACACAGCATGAGCCTTGAGAGTGGGCCAAATAAAATTAGTCACATATTCTTCCTGCAGGTTTTCTATGTAGAGCTTTGATGCACCTGTTTTGAGGGCTTTTTCTTCAAGGCCTTCAGTCTCTTTTCCCTGGCCCACATCACCGCAAACAGCGATTACTTCATAATCGTAGTTTTCTTTGAGCCACGGAATAATGATAGATGTATCAAGTCCGCCGGAATATGCTAATATAACTTTTTCTTTTGACATATTGATTTACCTCCAAATTTTTGGTATTATTATCTTATGTATGTTATTATAATGCAAATGTAAGAATTTTGCAATATATAAAAATGAATAAATTATTGAATATTTTGCGAAAATAATGTATAATGTGCATAAATATACAGGAGGCTAAGATGATTATACTCGGAATAGACCCCGGATTTGCAATTGTGGGGGTAGGTGTGATACAATATAAAGGAAATAAGTTCAGAGTAATTGATTATTATGCCATAACCACAAAGGCGGGGCTACCGCTTGAGCAAAGGCTCAAAATGATATATGATGGCATTAATGATGCTATCCAAAAGTACAAGCCTGATTTTATGGCGATTGAGGAATTGTTTTTCAACAATAATGCCAAAACAGCCATTCAGGTGGGGCAGGCAAGGGGAGTTGTGCTTCTTGCAGCAGTAAATCATGGCATAGGCATATATGAATATACGCCGCTTCAGGTCAAACAGTCGGTTGTAGGCTATGGCAGAGCCGACAAATCTCAGATTCAGCAGATGACAAAGGCAATTTTAGGATTGAATGAAATTCCAAAACCCGATGATGTTGCCGATGCTCTTGCTATTGCAATATGCCATGCTCATTCTCACAAGATGGTGAATTTAGGTGGGAGGATATAAATGTTTAGCTATATTAAAGGCAAGCTTGCCGAAAAAACCAAAGAATATGTGGTAGTTGATGTTTCGGGTGTAGGATTCAAGGTATACACCTCTGCCAATTCTCTTGCAGAACCGTCCATATCAAAAGGAGAAACCGTCACATTCTATACATACCTGTATATTAAGGAAGGCATCATGGATTTATACGGTTTTTCCACCAAAGAGGAGCTTTCGCTTTTTGAGCTTCTCATCACTGTGAGTGGAGTGGGCGCCAAGGGCGCAGTTGCCGTACTTTCGATTGCTTCGCCGTCTAAAATCGGGCTGTGTATTGTCTCTGACGATGCCGCCACCATTAAAAAGGCAAACGGCATAGGCCCCAAGACAGCTCAGCGCATATGCCTTGAGCTTCGTGACAAAATCAAAAACGAAGATATCATATCCTCTTCTACCGATGCATTCATCCCTGTTGACACTTCGGCTGCGGGCAGTGCAAGAGCAGATGCTGTAAGCGCGCTTGTTGTGCTTGGATATACCCAGCAGGAGGCACAAAGAGCCGTCGGCATGGTTAAGGAAGATTATGACGACGCCGAAGCATATATCAAGCATGCCCTCAAAAATCTGATTTAAGGAGAATTTTATCATGAATTATGATGAGAGAATTGTGTCGGGACAGGAGCTTTCTGATGATGTTGTCACAGAACCCGGCATTCGCCCCCGCATACTCGATGAATACATAGGTCAGCAAAAAGTAAAAGAAAATCTTAAGGTTTATATCGAGGCTGCCAAGGCACGAAAAGAAGCCCTTGACCATGTGCTTCTCTATGGACCTCCGGGTCTTGGCAAAACCACCCTTGCCAACATCATTGCCAATGAGATGGATGTCAATATTCATGTAACCTCAGGCCCCGCCATCGAAAAGCAGGGCGACCTTGCTGCCATCTTAACCAATCTTGGAGAGCATGATGTGCTTTTTATCGATGAAATCCACCGCCTCAGCCATAGTGTTGAAGAAATCCTTTATACTGCCATGGAGGATTATGCGGTCGATATCATTCTCGGCAAAGGTCCGAGCGCCCGTTCAATCAGGCTTGATTTGCCCCATTTCACTCTGGTGGGTGCCACAACAAAGGCAGGCAACATGACAGGCCCCTTGCGTGACCGTTTCGGGGTAATATCGCGACTTGAGCTATACACCACCGAGGACCTTGCCACAATTGTAAAACGAAGTGCAAGCATTTTAGGGGTACACATTGACGAAAGCGGTGCCAACGAGATTGCTTCGCGCTCACGCGGCACACCGCGTATTGCCAACCGCTTGCTAAAGCGCGTGCGCGATTTTGCTCAGGTCATGGCCGATGGTGCAATTACTGCCGACATAGCCGACCGCGCTCTCACAAGAATAGAAGTGGATAAAATAGGACTGGATTCTACCGACCGAAATGTTATAACCACAATGATAAAAACCTTTGGCGGAGGTCCCGTGGGACTTGATACTCTTGCTGCTACAACAGGTGAGGACAGTAACACCATCGAAGATGTGTATGAGCCGTATTTGCTCCAGCTTGGCTTTATCAATCGCACACCCCGCGGCAGAGTTGTAAACAAAGCGGCATATGAGCATTTTGGTATTCCCTATGGGGACTAAAATGTTACAATAGAATAACAATTGTTTTTGTATTGTAGAAAAAAATCGAATATTAAGTTATTATAAAGGTGATGTACGCTCATGTACATCACCTTTAATAATATATAGGAGGGGATATATGATGCCAAATAAACTAATCGCAGTTGTGCTTGTGTTTTTGGTGCTTTTTGGCATTGGTGTGTACCCCTGCTCAGCTTCTGATGACATCACCCTTGTCATAAACGGCAAGACGGTTGATTCCGATGTCAATCCCATGATTATAAACGGGCGCACTATGGTGCCTGTACGCATTTTGTTCGATACCTTCGGCGCCGATGTCCTTTGGAACGAAAGTCTGAGGCAGGTTATCATCTCCACTGCCACAAGCGTCATAGTGTTCACCATTGGCAGCAAAACTGCCTACATAGACGGCGTTGGCCGCACGGTTGATGTGCCCCCAACCATAGTGGATGGACGCACTTTAGTGCCCATCAGGTTTATATCCGATGTTTTGCATTATGATGTTGTGTGGAATGGGTCTGCACGCACGGTATATGTCTCAGGCAAAAAGAGTGAGACTGCACCGGATGATAACAAGCCCAATATGCCAGATGATGAAAGAGAAGAGGAGCTTGTGCTTGCAGAGCTTTCGCGCATCACGGCGGTTGAAAAAGCAAAAACTGTAGATATCACGGTGTCACTATCTGAAAAAATTGAGCCAAAGGTCATGAAGCTTTCAGACCCAGACCGTCTTGTGTTTGATTTTTATGGTGTAGAGCAGACATGCAATAACTCTGATATTCAATTTGAAAATACTTCCGTCACGCAGATTCGCTGGGCATCTCACCCTGATTACACCCGCATAGTTGTGCAGACAACTGAGCAGACGGATTATTCGCTTCGATATACCTCTGCTGCATGCATTATAACCATAGAAAAAACTGCATACACTCCTGATGATGAAGATACGCCGTCTGATGACAATGTGTCGTCTTCGGGCACTGCCATTGAGCCGCCCAAAGTGTCAGGCGACACACCGGTTGTAGTTATTGATGCAGGTCATGGCGGCTATGACAGCGGAGCCATTGGTCGCGATGTTGATGGTAATGAGGTCATAAAAGAAAAAGATGCCAATCTCAGCATTGCTCAGAAGCTTGCCCAAAAGCTCAAAAGCAGCGGTGTCAAGGTCATTATGACCCGCAGTGCCGATGTAGCTCTCGGTGACACCGTTATGGCTGATCTTGTTGCTAGAGCCGAGATTGCCAATAAGTCGCAAGCAGATCTTTTCATCAGCATTCACAATAACGCTTTCACCGACCCCGAGGCTACGGGCACATCGGTACTATATGCAGGTCTTTCCAATAATGGTGGCTACGGCATTTCAAGCCAGGAGCTTGCCGAAAACATACAAAAGCCTCTTGTCAAAGCCACAGGTCTCAAAGACAGGGGCATAGTGCAAAGCCCTGAGATGGTTGTGCTAAAGCGCACAATCATGCCTGCAGTGCTCATAGAATGTGCGTTTGTAAGTTCCTATACTGACCAAAAGATTCTTACAAATGAAAAGAAAGTATCCGATATAGCCGAAGCAATATATCAAGGAATACTGATATCACTGCGTAAAATGGGAAAAATGTCATAATCGATACAAAACTATTGAAATACAAAAAAAATCGTGATATAATGTGATACAATATGAAAGTTTTATCAGTAAAGGTAGGTGTCTGTTATGGATTTCAAAAATGAAACTTTAAAAATCAGTGTAGATAGTCTTAATGCACAAAAGGTCAAAGATACACTAAAGCAGGTGTACGAAGCCTTGAATGTCAAAGGCTACAATCCCATAAATCAGATTGTTGCCTACATCATGTCAGGCGATCCCACTTATATCACGAGCTATAACAACGCTCGTGTGCTCATATCAAGACTTGAGCGTGATGAGATTATGGAAGAACTCGTCAAATCATATCTCACAGCTCTTTAGAGGCTAAAGCTCGAACGGAGTGCAGTTTTTCATCTGCCGGGTGATTTCTGCGCTTCTTTCGCGTTTTGAAAAAATTACACAGACAGGAGACATTAAATTGAGTTCGAGAATTTCACACAAAACAGTCCGCAAGCTGAAAGAATCGTTTGAAAGCTTATGCTTTATAATGACCTTGATTTTTGCCTTGCTCCCGGTGTATGCTATTTTTTCACCACAGCAGCACGGTGAGATTTTTATTTTTCTTTCCAAAATAGAAATAACTGCCCTCGCTGTTTGTCTGGCGGTGTATCTCTACAATTATTTTTTTGTGTTCCCAAATGCAGGCGAAAGTAGCAAAATTGCACAGCTTTGCTATAATCTGAAATCATACTTTGCCAAAAACAAGCATGCGCTCTTACTTTTGGTGGTGTATGTGTGCACTGTAATTTCGGTTTTCCTTGCGCCCAATAGGCACAGAGCGCTCATGGGCACTGAGTTCAGGCCCGATGGTCTGCTCATGCACACAGCTTTTTTGGCTCTTTTTATTTTTTCATCGTATATAAAAGATAATTTCCACAAAAAATGCATTTATGCTGCTTATGTCTTTGGTTTTATCCTCACAGGGCTTATCATGATTCAGCAGTATTATGGCATTATCGGCACTGCAGGTCAGGAACCCTATGGTGCATTCGGCGAATGGCTCAACCAGCAATACATCAAAGCTGATGTGTTTATAGGGCATTTTTTCAAAGGCACAACAGGCTCTTTTTATAACCTTAACCATATGGGCTATTACATCATCATGTGTTCCATGCTCAGTGTGGGCATGTACATCAAAGCCGAGAAAAAGGCGTCAAAGATTATGTCAGGCATCTTTATGGCATTCACATTCTGGGTGCTTGTGCTCAACAACACCTTCGGTGCATATCTTGCAGCTCTCGGCGTGGTAGTAGTTGTATTTGTGATTTTGTTTTTCAGACTCAAAAGCCGTTTCACTACAGCAATCATGCCATTTGCAGTTTTTCTTGCAGTGAGTGTGGCAGTGACTTTGGTGTCTTCGTCAGATTCGCTGATACTTAAAAACTTTACAACTCTTGGCTCTGATGTTGTAAATATAGCGAGCTCCGATAGCGGAGATTCATCTAAAGATGATTCTGAGTCAGGCAGCGCAGGTAGCGGCAGATGGAGTCTTTGGGTAAATACTGTTGAAATGATTGGCGAAAAGCCGTTATTCGGATGGGGGCCTGACAACCTTGCCGATGAATACAAAGCTCGCGAAGCCAAGCTCGACAGAGCGCACTGTGAGCCTCTTGAACGCGCAGTGAGTACGGGTATCCTTTCGGGCCTGTGCTATGTGGCGGCAGTTGCCTATGTTATCTGGACAAGGCTCATGCGCAAAGACCATCTCAATAGCCACACATCAATAATCATTCCGCTTGTGGTTGTGTTTGGTTATTCTGTCTCGGCTCTTGTTGGCGTATTTCTATTCTATACGGCTTGTCATTATATGATTTTTATGGGTATGCTGACCGAAAGGCAGTAGGTAATACCATAAGAGGTGTTTTTTTATGAATATTATAATTGTTGGTTGCGGTAAGGTTGGTCAAAAGCTTGCCGAGCTTTTAAACGATGAAAAGGATCATAACATCACAGTTGTAGACACACGCTACAGCGTAGTTCAGGACCTTATCAATCAATATGACATAATGGGCGTTGTAGGCAGTGCCATGAATGTGGAAACAATGCAGGATGCAGGCATCGATGATGCCGACATTCTTATTGCGGTCACAGGTTCTGATGAGCTTAATATGCTTACCTGCCTCATGGCAAAAAAACTCGGCAAATGCCGCACTATTGCCAGAGTGCGCAAACCTGACTATATGCGCACAGTTGATCTCATCAAAGATGAGCTCAGCCTTGCCATGGTTATCAATCCCGAGCGTGCGGCAGCAAGTGTAATTGCGCGTTTGCTTCGTTTTCCATCGGCAATACAAATCGACACCTTTGCCAAGGGCAGAATCGAAATTCTCAAGTTCAAGATTGGAGAATATTCGGTTCTTAATAACTTCAAGGTTCAGGATATTGTTGCAAAGCTTGGTTGTGATGTTCTCGTGTGCGGTGTAGAAAGAGGAAATGACACCTTTATCCCCGGTGGTAATTTTGTGCTGCGCGGGGGCGATTTGGTGAGCATTGTTGCCTCGATTAATGCAGAAGCTGCTTTTTTCAAAAAAATAGGCATCAAGAACAACCGTGTCAAAGACACCATGATTATAGGCGGCGGCGAAATTGCTTATTATCTTGCTCAAAAGCTTGCCGATACCGGCATTGATGTTAAAATAATAGAGAAAAACCCTAAAAAATGCGAGGAGCTCTGTCAGCTTTTACCCAAGGCCACTATCATCAACGGTGATGGCACAGACAACAGACTTCTTCTGGAAGAAGGGCTCGAAAATGCCGAATCATTTGTTTCACTCACCAACATGGACGAGGAAAACATCCTTCTTTCGCTCTATGCTAAGTCTAAAACCAATGGCAAGGTTATAACAAAGATTAATCGTATTGCATATGACAAAGTCATAGACAATCTTGATCTCGGCGCTACTATATATCCCAAAAATATCACAGCCGAAAACATCATACGCTTTGTGCGCGCCAAGAAAAATTCAATAGGCAACAGCATTGAGACCATGCACTTCATTCTCGACGGCAAGGCAGAAGCGCTTGAATTTCGCATAACAGAAAACTCACCCATATCCAATGTGCCGATAGGTGAGCTTAATATCAAAGAAAACATCCTCATTGCATGCATAAACCGTGGTGGCAAAATAATAATGCCGCGTGGTAATGACATCATACGCACAGGAGATTCTGTCATCATTGTTGCTCTTCGTGCAGGAGTTGCGGATATCGGTGACATTCTGAAATAGGAGCACAAAAATGAACTACAAAACAATTCGATATGTCCTTAGTTGGGTTCTCAAAATAGAAGCTTTTTGTATGATATTGCCGCTTATTTGCGCAATTGTCTATAAAGAACACAACATTTGGATCTGGCTTTTCACAATTGCCATGTGCTTTTTCAGCGGTGTTCTTTTGTGCAAAAAGCCTCCCCAAAACAAAACCATATATGCCAAAGATGGCTTTGTTGCAGTGGCCCTCAGCTGGATAGTTCTCAGTATATTCGGAGCTTTTCCTCTCTTTTTCACAGGCAGCGTTCCAAGCTTCATCAATGCCTTGTTTGAGACGGTATCAGGCTTCACAACCACAGGTGCATCTGTCATAGCCGACCTTGATGCTCTCCCCAAGAGCATTATTTTCTGGCGAAGCTTCACTCACTGGATAGGCGGCATGGGTGTGCTTGTGTTTTTGGTGGCATTGCTTCCTCTCACGGGCAGCGGCAACTTTTTTCTCATTAAGGCTGAAAGCCCGGGCCCCGCAGTCAGTAAGCTTGTGCCAAGGGTCAAGACTACTGCCAAAATCCTATATATAATATACATTGGTCTCACTGTGTTGCAAGTGATACTTCTGTTGTGTGGAGGCATGAAACTATTTGATGCCATAACTCTCACTTTTGGCACGGCAGGTACAGGTGGCTTTGGTATATCAAACGCAGGTTTTTCGGTATATTCATCATATTGTCAGATTGTAATAACTGTGTTTATGATAATTTTCGGCATTGATTTTTCCATATATCATCTCATCATAATGCGCAAATTCCGCACGGCTTTCAAATCCGATGAGGTGCGAACATATCTTGGAATTATCCTTGCTTCGGTTGTAATAATTTGTTTTAATTGCCGTCATCTTTATACAAGTCTTTTTGACACTGTAAAGCACAGTGCCTTTCAGGTGGCTTCCATCATCACCACCACAGGCTATACCACGGTTGACTTCAATCTCTGGCCGGAGCTGTCAAAATCGCTTCTTGTGCTTCTCATGTTTTTTGGTGCATGTGCAGGCAGCACAGGCGGTGGCATCAAAATATCGCGAGTGATGATAATGTTTAAAAGCATAATCAAAGAAGTACGCATTCTTGCCCATCCAAAAAGCACTCTCAAAATTAAAATGAATGGCAGGGCAGTAGAGCATGAAACCGTGAGAGCAGTAAATGTGTTTATGATGGCATATATATTGATTTTTGCAATGTCAATGCTTGTCATAAGTCTTGATAATCTCGATTTCACCACCAACTTCACAGCGGTTGCCGCCACCATCAATAACGTCGGTCCGGGTCTTGGAGCAGTAGGTCCTATGGCAAACTTTTCGGTGTATTCTCCGCTTTCTCTCTTTGTGCTCATATGTGACATGCTCATAGGCAGACTTGAAATTTTTCCGCTTTTGCTTTTGGTGTCACCTTACACATGGAAAAAATAATATAATATATTGCAAAGCAGGTTGCAAAGTCAGCAACCTGCTTTTACTATATCATTTTTGCAATGTCTTTTTTCATTCGCTGAATTATTCTTTTTTCCAACCGCGATATATATGATTGAGATATTCCAAGCATATCAGCAACCTCTTTTTGGGTTTTCTGCACACCGCTTCCCACTCCGAATCTGAGCTTCATAATATTTTTTTCGCGCTCAGACAAATGCTCCAGTGCAATTGTGAGCAGCTGCTTGTCAACTTCATTTTCAATGTTATGACACACAATATCTGACTCCGTGCCCAAAATGTCCGACAGCAAAAGCTCGTTGCCATCCCAGTCCACATTAAGCGGTTCGTCTATTGAAATTTCTACCCTGCGGTTACTGTTTTTTCGCAAATACATGAGAATTTCGTTTTCGATGCACCTGGATGCATAGGTGGCAAGCTTTATTTTTTTGTGTGGATTAAAGGTGTTAATGGATTTTATAAGACCTATAGTTCCTATGGAAATCAGGTCTTCGAGATTAATGCCTGTGTTTTCAAATTTTTTTGCAATATACACAACCAGTCTGAGGTTTCTTTCAATGAGTGTAGGTTTGGCATTTTTGGGGTCTGATTCAAGCATCAATATGTATTTTTCCTCTTCTTCGGCACAAAGTGGCGGCGGCAGACTCGATGGCCCTCCTATATAGTGAACCTCTTGCTTTGATAAAATAGAGAAGATTATTTTTTTAAAGCTGTGAGGTAGATTTGTGAGTATTTGCATGATTATTAACC
>JAFVSB010000086.1 GCA_017503945.1 Clostridia bacterium | reverse complement strand
TTTGGCGGGAAAACCTCAAACGAAAGCAAGAGTGAATCTTGGTTGATGATGTCTGTTATTTTCATATTATTTCCATAGCTTTCCGTCAGGTTATTTTTCTATCTATTGTTAATTTATTCTGTAATGAGCTGAACATTTTTATCTTTAAGAGCCATAACAAATTCTTCATCGGGAACTTTATCGGTGATGAGATAGTCGATATCGGCAAGAGACGCAAGCTTTGCAAAGCTCACTCTGCCAATCTTGTCACTGTCGCACAGAAAGAATTTGCATTCAGAATTTGCAAGCATGTTTTGCTTTATGCCACATTCCTGCTCGTTGCTCTCAAGAATGCCTATTTCTTTGCTGACACCCTTTGATGAGAAAAACATTTTGTTGGCAAAAAATGATTCTTTGATGCTTCGCTCAGATAAGCTGCCTACAAATGACTGATTTGCACTTACAATGCCGCCAACGCTGATGAGCTTGATGTGCTCGCAAGACGAAAGCTCCGCCAGAACACGAAGTGAGTTGGTAATGACGGTTATGTTCTTAAGATTTTTAAGCTCTTTGGCCATGAAAAATGTGGTGGTGGATGCATCGAGAAAGATGGTGTCACCAGAGAATACATAGCTTGCTGCAATTTCAGCAATTTTTTTCTTTGCTTCTACATTGGTGGCTTTGCGTTTTTCTAAAGAGAGTTCATAGCTGGTGCCTTCAATGGGCACTGCACCACCGTGAGTACGCCTGAGACCCTCTGCCTTTTCAAGCTTTTCAAGGTCACGACGGATGGTTTCTTCGGTCACACCCAGACTCTGCGCAAGACGGCTCACAGTGACTGCGCCCTCTTTGGCGAGTTCGTCCAATATAAACTTTTGTCTTTCAGGAGCAAGCATTATATCACCTCATATTTACAAAACAACGCGGAAAACTTAGTATATATGTTTAGTTTCCGCGTTTGCTTTTTGATATTATTTTTTTATGATGCGCACCTTTGCGCCGTTTTTGAGCCCTGCAGAGTTCGCATCGTCAGTGTCGATGTGCATTTCCACATTGAAATCATCACGCACTCTGACCTGGACATCATAAAATCTTGTTGGCTTGATGCCTTCCACTTCCACATCAACATAGTCATTGTCGGCAATGCCATGAGCTGCTGCATAACCGGGAGTGAGATGGATGTGGCGATTGGCAATGATAACGCCCTCTTTGAGGTATACACTGCCTTTGGGACCAACAAGCACCAATCTTTCACTACCTTCAATGTTGCCCGATGGCCTTACCGGAGGGCTCACTTTAAGAGTGAAGGTATCGGTACGGGAGATCTCTACCTGAGTGTTTTTTCTCACAGGGCCGAGCACTCTCACTTTTTCGATTGATTTGAGTGAAGGGCCAACCAATGTAACAAATTGCTCAGAGGCAAATTCTCTGCCCATGAGATACTTGCTCACTGTGAGCTCAAAACCCTTGCCAAAGAGAGTGTCGAGGTCTTCGCGTGAAAGATGAACATGGCGCTGAGAAACACCAACCTTTATCTCACCTTTCATTTCGGAGACAACTTCTTTGATTGTATCTTGAATGAGTTTGATATCGTACAATTGAGTTACCGCCTTTCTTAGCTTTCCATATCAAAGAATTTGATAACTTCAGCGTGAGGATTGGCAATGACTTCCTTGCCATAAATATTACCTATGCGATCGGCTGCAGCTTCGCCTGCTGCTATGGCAGCATCAACTGCTGACACACTTCCTGCAATGATTATGGTGACAAGGCGACCGCCAAGACGCTTTTCGGAGTGAACAAGACGAACATTGGCAGCTTTTACCATTGCGTCAAGACCTTCAATGGCAGCAACCAAGCCTTCAATTTCCAAAAGTCCGATTGCTTCTGTCATATCTCGTCATCCTCCTTTGGCAAAAAGCTTTTGGGGAGCTTTTTGTTGTATTTATCTCTGTTGATATCCAACAGATAAGCCATTTTCTCTACCGTGTCGGCAGGACGGGCTATGATGTGGTGAACTATGTATCTGTTTTGAGATTTGGCATAGCTAACAGCTGCATCGATTGCTGCTTCTACCGCTGCAACCTCACCCTCCATCTTTACCACCATAATAAGCGGCACGGGAAAGCCTGGTGCAAAAGGACGGTTACGGTCGAAGGCAATGATTTTGACATCGGCCGCCTTTGCCGCTATGTCGGCAACTCTTACGGCTGTGCTGAAGCTATATACCTCTATCATTCCAAGTGCTTTCATGTGAATACCTCGCAAGAAAAATTATACAATATGGAGTCCGTCTGCCATTACGCATCTTCTCTGACGGGTAAAGGAGTGGGTGGCTGTGAGACCTTCGCCTGTAGGACCTGCAATGGTGAAGGTGGTGTAGCCTTCGCCGCCTGCACCTATGCCTGCATAGGAAGGAGCATTTTTAACAAAGATGGTTGTTTCTACGGCTCTTGCAAATGCAGTGAGACGGTCCACATTTTTGGAGTGAATGTGAGCCGAATGACGACAGCCGTGTTCAGCCTTTACAGCCATTTCGATAGCTTCGTCAATATTGTTTACTCTGACAATGGCAAGAATGGGCATCATCATTTCAACCTGAACGAAGGGGTGATTTTCAGGTGTTTCACAAATTATGAGACGGGGATCAGCATCGATGCCAAGCTCTTTTAAGAAGAGGCCTGCATTTTTGCCTACCCATTTTTTGTTGATAGAATATTTGCCGTCTTTTTCAACAAGGGCAACCTTAACGAGCTTGTCAATCATATCACCTTTGAGCAGATATGCGCCGTTTTTGGTCATGTTGTCGATGAGCTCATCGGCAATAGAATCAAAAGCAAAACATTCTTTTTCGGCTATGCAGGGGAGATTGTTATCAAAGCTTGCACCCTTTACAATGTCGGCTGCTGCTTTGGCAATATCGGCTGTGTCATCAACAATAACGGGAGGATTGCCCGCACCTGCGCCTATGGCTTTTTTGCCAGAAGACAAAAGTGTGCGCACAACGCCCGGACCGCCTGTGGCAACGAGCATCTTAACATCGGGACATTCCATCATCATTTTGGAGGTGTCCATGGTGGGTTTGGCAACGGAAACCACAAGGTTTTCGGGGCCGCCTGCCGCCTGAATTGCACGGTTTACAAGGTCAACTGCATAGTTGGCAACCTTGCATGCATTGGGGTGAGGATTGAACACTACAGCGTTGCCTGCAGCAATCATGCCCATGGTGTTGCAGATAACTGTTTCACTGGGGTTGGTAGAAGGAGTGATACTGCCTATGATACCAAAGGGAGCCATTTCGATAAGGGTGAGACCTGCATCGCCTGTCATGGCAGTGGGGTGAAGGTCTTCGGTGCCGGGAGTTTTGTTGGCAACAAGCTGATGCTTGATGATTTTATCTTCAACTCTGCCCATGCCTGTTTCTTCAACACCCATGCGAGCCATTGTTTCGGCTTCGGCAAGTGTGAGCTCACGAATTTTGGCAATCATTTTTTCTCTCTGAGCCACTGTGTATGAGCGGTATTGCTTATATGCTTTCTTTACGGCTGCAAGTGCGTCTTCCATTTTGTCAAAAACGCCAAGCTGACCTTTTGCATTGGCAACTGCAGGAGCAGTTACATCTTTTAAAACATTTGCCACTATCTGACTGATGTACTTTTCGTCTATCATGATTACACCTCATTTAATTTATATAATGTTTTGCCAGGTTTCTTTGTCGGGGTTAGCGATAACCGAACTGTCAAGATACATTGATGTGTCTTTGAGTCGCTCCTTGACGGTTTCGATTGATGAATTTACTGCTGCAACCTCACCTGTGATGAGCATGTAGGATTTGCCACACATGCCCTTTGCTATGCGCAGCTCTACGAGCTGAACATCGGCAGTTTTGGAGGCTATGTCGGCAGCTACAATAATTGAAGCTGCACTATAGGTTTCAAATATGCCGAGAGCTGCGGGGTTGGCAACCTCGGTAGCTCCATATATGGCAGGGAAGATGGAAGGTTCAGGATTGCCGAGCACAAACGAATCCACAAGCTTTTGGGGATATTGCGCTTTGGCTTTTTCTACTGCAGCAGTCACTGCACTGAGTTCGCCCTGAATGAGGGCTATGTATTTACCGGGGCAGACAACATGAGCTTCGATTAGCTCAACATCGGCGGTTTTGACCATGATGTCTGCCGCTGTGATGCCCGTGGCAACTGTAAGATATTCTACCATTGCAAGTGCTTTGCTCATTTCTTGCCTGACCTCCTTTTGATGATAACATACATATCGGTTACTGCAATAACAGTGCCATCGACAGACGAGTGAACATCACTGCCAAGCTTGCCTTCGGTGGTGCCGATGAGCTGACCACAGGTGACCTTGTCACCTTTTTTTACAACTGCATCAGCCACAGGACCGATATGCTGATTTAACATGATTTTGACCTCTTTAAAGTCGGGAACCTTTTCATCGAGAGTGGCGGGCACATAATAGCCTGTGACACCAAGTCTCGAACGGAGACGGTTCATTTGAACCTGTTTGTAGTTTCTGTCAGACGATACGCCTGTGAATTTCGGATTTTCAGGGGTTGACACGCCCTTGGCTCTGAGCTCTGCCCTCACCTTGTTGATGATGGAACGCGGTGAAAGATCCTGAGGACACGAATACAACTCACAAAGGCCACACTGCGAACAGTAAAATGAATTGAGCACTGCCTCTGAATCGGAATCCATGCCTTTGGTCACTGCTCTCATAAAGAGGTGAGGCTCTATGGGATAACCGAGCAGATTGCGCGAGCAAAGGTCTGTGCATGAACGGCACTGACAACAGATGCTCATGGCTTTGCGGATATTTATTGCAGGATTTGCAAGTCTTTTTTGAATGATGGGACTGTTTTTGGGCAGAACCAAAATTGCATTGAGCTTTTTGGTGATGGGATCATTGGGATATACCACATTGCCCGTCATGAGACCTCCGCCAAGATACATACAATCATCAGACTTGGCACCGCCTGTGAGAGCAACTGCCTCTGCCACTGTGATGCCCACAGGCACCTTGAAAGTGCCGGGGTTCTTGATTTCACCTGTGATGGTGATGT
Source organism: Clostridia bacterium (assembly GCA_017503945.1). Lineage (GTDB taxonomy): Bacteria > Bacillota > Clostridia > UMGS1810 > UMGS1810 > RGIG1828. The sequence continues at coordinate 11,856 of JAFVSB010000086.1, read as the reverse complement.
ATTTTTCGGTGACATTTTTATCTTCTTCGATGGCGTAGTATGTATTGAGCATGGTCTCTACATTATACACAATCACTCCCTCGGTTATTGGGAGCTTGCCGGGTTTTACAACACGACCTGTGGTCTCATAGATGAGGATTATTTCATCTCCTACCGGATATACCTTTGGCAGAAGGGATATTCTAAAGTCATTAAAAGATGGAAGGTAATAATTTACCCTGTCGATTGCTTCCTTATAGGAAGGCTTAAGTGCAATGATAACCTGTTTTGCACCAACGGCTTCCTTTACATGAGTAAGAGCCGTCATTATCTCAAATGTATAAGTTGCGAGGAGCTGACGGTGGAGCTTAAAAAGCGGCTCACACTCGGCACAGTTGAGAATGATGGTGTCGGCTTTGGAGTTTAATTTGGTGCCCGACGGAAACCCTGCCCCGCCAGCGCCGATGATGCCATGTGTTTTCATAATATGTGCAAGCTGTTCTAACTTCAACTGTACTTTCTCCTTTCTTTACTATTTATAAACTAATAGTATCAGAACTGGTCTACAATGCCCACAATTGCTGCGTCAACGGGTGAATTTTCCTGGTTGCAGCCGATTCTTGCGGCACTGCCTGTGGCAACGAGAACAATCTCGCCGATGCCTGCACCAACATTGTCGATAGCTACGATTGTGCCTGCTATGCCCATTTCTTTGGTGGGTTCCACAATCATGAATTTGTTACCAATGAGGTTTTCGTTTTTGCGTGTAGAAACCACGCTGCCTTTAACCTTACCTATGATCATTGGATAATCTCCTTTCGGGTGAATATCGGGCAAGGCGGAAAAGCTCCCGCCCTGCCGTCACTTATTCTACTGTCTGCCTGTCAATTATTTGAGAGAGGGCAGAATTTTCTCAACATCTGCGTGAGGTCTGGGGATTACATGAGTTGCGATGATTTCGCCAAGTTTTGCAGCGGTTGTGCCACCTGCCTGAACAGCAGCGTTAACAGCACCAACATCACCTCTAACCATTACGCTTACGAGACCGGAACCGATTTTCTCTGTTCCTACGAGAACTACATTTGCAGCTTTGAGCATTGCATCAGCTGCTTCGATAGCAGCAACAAGACCTCTTGTTTCTACCATACCTAATGCTTCCTGTGCCATTTTGATTTCCTCCTTTTTTTCTTTTACTTCTTTTACAACTTTTGTTTCTGTTGCCGCGCTATCAGCCTTGGCTGCAGATGCGGCGGTTTTAGAGCTTGTTTTTCTCTGTGCCATATATATCACCTATTAGTTCAAAGAAGGTAATATTTTTTCAACATCTGTGTGAGGTCTGGGGATTACATGAGTTGCGATGATTTCGCCAAGTCTTGCAGCTGTAGCGCCACCTGCCTGAACTGCAGCGTTAACTGCGCCAACATCACCTCTAACCATTACACTTACGAGACCGGAACCGATTTTTTCTGTTCCTACTAAAACTACATTTGCGGCTTTGAGCATTGCATCTGCTGCTTCAATTGCTGCTACCAAGCCTCTTGTTTCTACCATACCTAATGCTTCCTGTGCCATAACTAAATACCTCCAATTATATTTTTATTATTTCATATCATTTATGATGGCTATTTTAAGACCTGCCATTTTGAGGTTGGTCTCATGTGCTTCATTGATTTTTGAAAGCGGATACTTATGAGTGATGAGCTTTTTAAGAGGAATACCTATTGCATTTGCTCTCTTGAGGAAATCAAATGTGATGGCATAATCTCTTAAGGTGTATGCCCATGAACCAACGAGTGTGATTTCTTTGGAGCAGATATCAAAGTGAGGATTGATGGTTGCATCACAGCCATTGATGAAGAAACCAAGCTCACAAAGTCCGCCACCATTGCGGATAAATTTGTAGATGTTTGAATGAGCAACAGGCGCGCCTGTGCACTGGAATGCAAAATCTGCCTCATAGCCGCCGAATGCATCTTTTACTGCCTTGCTGAGAGCTTCGATGCCCTTGTGCTCAGTGAAATCAACGCTGGCGCAAGCACCCATTTCTTTTGCAAAGTCAAGGCGCATTTTCTGACCATCGACTGCTACGATGTTTTCTACGCCCATTGTTCGCAGAACTGCTATACAGATAAGACCAATTGGTCCGCAGCCCTGTACAACAACGCGGCTGTTGAATTTTAAAATACCTGTGGTTTTTGCGCGCTCTACTGCGTGAATCAAAACTGCGCAGGGCTCGATGAGAATGCGGTTGTCAAGGTCAAGATCACTCACATTGAATATTGTGGAACCGCCTCTTACAACTAAGTAATCTGCAAACCAACCATTTAAGTGAATGTCATCATCGGGAATGAGACCGTAAAGGTCGGCGCCATTACCAACATTTTGTTTGTTGAGGTCAAACATGGTGATGTTGGGGTCGTCTTTGAACATCATGCAGGTAACAACCTTATCGCCTATTGCGAGGGGTTTGCCGGCACTGTCTTTTTTGACATTTTTGCCCATTTTGACAATTTCGCCTGTGCCTTCATGACCAAGAACTACAGGAATAAGGCCGAATGGGTCGCGCTTGAATTCGTGAGCATCAGTACCACACACGCCGCAACCTTCCACTTTGACGAGAATGTCATCATCGCCAAGCTCGGGAATCGGGAACTGCTTTATTTCATAATGTTCAAGAGCAGTCAACATGGCAACATTTGATGCAGCAGGGATATCTGCCTGGGGTTTTGAAGCCTTGGGAGCCTCGCCTGCCATAACGCCTGCGATAACTTGTTTCACAATAGCTTCGATATCATTGCTATTCATGCTTTGTCATCTCCTTTATTTATCTATTATATCTTTAAGGATTTGGGCACCGTAAGCCGAAAGAGCAGTGTCCTGTTCTTCCGTACCTCCGCTGACGCCAAGGCCTCCGATAATCTGTGAGTTATATATAAGAGGGTCGCCACCACCGAAGATTACAATCTTGCCTTCGTTGGTAAACTGGATGCCGTAGAGCGATGCTCCGGGCTGGCTCAGGGGTTTGAGAGCCATGGTGGACATTTTGAGGGCAACTACTGTGTAGGCCTTGTTGAGCGCTACATCGTAGCTTGCTATGTAGGAATTGTTCATACATTCGATTGCTACAGGACGAGCGTGGGCATCGGCTACTGCAACAACTGCATTTACTCCCATCTGTTTTGCTTTGTCTTCCACTTTGGCAATGAGCTTTTTGGCAATGTCAAGAGTGATTGAAGTGGGAACTCTGGATTTGCTGACTTCGTCTGCAACTATTTTGGCAATATAACTGATGTTATCATTGTTCACAACAATACACCACCTTACTTAACGAACTTTTGTGTTACTTATCTGCCTGCCATACAGCAGTTAGGAACAGTGCAGTCATGACAGCTCATGCCGTCATCTTTGGCTGCGGGGCAAATGTCGGCAGGATGCTTGCCCGAAAGGCCGAACTGCCTTCTTACCTCATAAAGGGACTTAACCTGCTCGCTGCCAAATTCCTTGGGAGTGCCAAGCTGACTTGATTTAAAGAGGAGCTCAGCATAAAATTCGAGTGATTCCATCTTGTGATAAGCTGCAACAAGTGAATCGGAATATGTGAGAGCACCATGATTTTCAAGAAGAATGGCATCGAAATAAGGAAGATATTTTTCGATGTTGTCGGGCACTTCCATGGTAGATGGAGTGCCATACTCAGCAATCGGCACATATCCCAGAGCGATGCCCGCTTCGGGCATGATGGGCGCTGTGAGTGGTACACCTGCGATTGCAAAGCTTGTTGCGTATATGGGATGGGCATGGACAATAGCCTTAACATCGGGTCTTTTTTGATACACTCTGAGGTGCATCTTGATTTCAGAAGATGGCTTAAACTTGCCATTTGCCTGTAGAATATTGCCTTCGCCGTCAATTTTGCAGATATAGTCAGGAGTCATGAAGCCTTTGCTCACACCCGTGGGGGTGCAGAGATATTCATTGTCACTGATTTTGACGGAAATATTACCATCATTTGCGGCAACCATGCGTCTGTCATAGATTCTTTTGCCGATATCGCAAATTTGATTTTTGATTTCAAGTTCTGAAACCATCCGATGTGCTCCCTTATACAAATTTTGTGTTTGTTTTTTTGCTTTTGGTTTTATTTTGTTTTGATTAATTATATAATATCATATAATTAGCCAAATGTCAACATTGTTTTGTTGGTTTTTCTTTGTTTTTCTTTACAAAAACAACAAAAACCACATCATTCATTCAAATATTCCAAAAGCTCGTCTATGCCTTGCCCTGTTTTGGCACTTGTGTGGAATATTTTTTTGCAGCCTGCAATTTCCAGCCAAAGCTTTGCAAGATCGGGTCTGGCGTCGGGGTGGTCAATTTTGGTGATGATGCCTATGACCTCGCGGTTTGCCATGGGAGTGACATTTGGCGGAAAGAGGCAGTATGGCTCGGTAGCCGAGACTAAAAGACCGCATATGTCTGCTTCGTAGGAATAAAGTGCAAGTGCACGACCAAGTTCCCTGTTTTCAGCATATTCACCCGGAGTGTCTATTAAAGCTGAATGGTAGTTGATGTACTGCGTTTTTTCATATTTTATTTCCAGCCCTCTTAGCACTTGAGTGAGTGTTGTTTTGCCGGCTTCGCTTCGGCCGACGAGTATCAGCTTTTTCATGTGCGTGTTACAGGGCAAACTGTGAAGCCGAGAGTGTCACGGGCGTAGTCGGTGAGTGCTTTCATAGATGACTCAACCTCCGACACAGTGCCGGTGATGATGAGTGTGCCGCTGAAGCGGTCCACAAAGCCAAGCTCGATGGCCGATGCTTTGGTGGCAATGTCGGCAGCTATGATAGCTGTTTCAGACGGTGACATGGTCACAATGCCTATTGCCGCTTTGGAATAGTCTATTGCAGGGTCGAGACCGAGTTTTTTGTATAAAATGCGGTCAGGGTTGGCAATGATGTGAGCAAGGGTAATCTGTTTGCCGGGAACAAGTTCCTGAATGATGCGGAGCTTATCGGTGTTGGCAGGAATGTTTTTGCCGATTTCTGCTAAAAGATCTGATGTGTTCATTGGTGGTTACCCTCCTATCTTTACTATAAGTCCGCTGCGCTCGGCGGCAGCTTTGAGAGTTGATATTTTATCAGAAGAAAGCAGCTCTACATCACCTATGGAATATTCCCTGCCAAGGCCGATGTATTTGTCATAGCCAAGACGATGGTAAGGAAGAAGGTGAATTTCCTTTACGCCATGAAGTGTAGCAGCAAAGGCCGCTATGTCTGCAATTTCTTCGGGGGTGTCATTGAATGTGGGAATGACGGGAACTCTTATGATGAGCTCTTTGCACGCTTTGGCAATGAGATGCGCATTTTGCTTGATGAGCTCATTGGGCACACCTGTGAACTGCTTGTGCTTTGCACTTTGGGTGTGCTTTATGTCCATGAGGAACAGGTCAAGATTGGCAAGCAAGGGTTCGATTTTGGAAAAATCCGAAAATCCTGTGGATTCGATGGCAGTGTTTATGCCTTTTTCTTTGCATGCTCTGAGAAGATTGGCAGCAAACTCGCTTTGATACAAACACTCGCCACCCGAAAGAGTAACTCCGCCGCCAGAACGGCTGTAATAGATGCGGTCCCTCTCGGCTATTTCCACAAGCTCTGCCACTGTGACATCACGGCCTACTGTTTTGGTCTTGCCGGCGATTGTCATTTGCTCAATATCGCCCGATTGGGATTCGGGGTTGCAGCACCAGCGGCAACGAAGAAAACAGCCCTTGAGAAAGAATATGGTTCTGATGCCGGGTCCATCATGCACAGAAAAGCGCTGAATGTCAAAAATTCTGCCCTTGCTGTTTAAATAATCATGATTATCCATATTTAAAATTTTCCTTTGTTAAAATCCGCCCTGCTGAGTACGATTGATGATATCGTCCTGCAGTGCTTTGGAAAGTGTGGTAAACATTGCGCTGTAGCCTGCTACTCTGACAACAAGACCCTGATAGTTTTCGGGGTGCTTTTGAGCGTCGATGAGAGTTTCACGGCTTACAACATTGAACTGAACATGGCTGCCCTTACGGTCAAAGAAGCCTCTTATGAGAGCCACAAAGCTCTCGATACCTGAATCTCCTTCGAGCGCTGAGGGGTGGAACTTCATGTTGAAGAGTGTGCCGTTTGAAGCAATGCCGTGGTCAAGCTTGGAAACAGAGTTTGCCGAAGCTGTTGGGCCGCACACATCTTTGCCTGCCGATGGAGATACGCCATCTGCCACAGGGGTGAAAGCATAACGGCCATCGGGTGTGGCACCGGTTTGTGCACCAAGGGGAACATTGGCAGATACAGGATAAAGTCCTGCCTGATATGTACCGCCTCTGGGGTTGGTGTATTTTTCGACGGGGCGTGTGAAGGAATATGCCGCTTCGCGTGCAAGAAGGTCAACCTCGTCGATGTCATTGCCGAATTTATCGAGGCTGTCTATTTCATCGAGAATCTGCTTGTATTTTGAATTGGTCACGCCGGAGGTGCTGTCGGTAACTGCTTTGAATATTTCAGCAATCTGCTCTTCGCTTACCTGAGCACCCTTTGCCGCAAGCGCCTTTACAATGCCAGTTGTGATTTTGCTTGCGCCGTCGGAATTCTGAGCTTTGCCAAAATTGGCATCGAGAGCAGCTTTGAGCTCTGCTAAAGTGAACTTGCCCTGTTCAAACACAAGCTTTTTGATGGTGAAGAGCGAATCGGCAACATTGGCAATACCAAAGCCCTGGGGACCTGTGAAATTGTAGAGTGCGCCGCCCTCCTGTGCACTTTTGCCCCTGCCGATGCAGTCTTCTATCATGGAAGAAAGGAACGGAAGCGGAGCGCGCTGCATGTGGGCCATGTCGACTGCGTTGTCGGCATTGACCATGAGAGCAATACAATATTTCATTTGTTTTTTGTAAGCTTTGAAGAAATCGTCGAATGATTTCATGTCGTTGATGTCACCTGTTTCGATGGTGACAAGCTCGCCGTTTTCATAACCATTGGTAAACACAAGCTCAAGCGGACGGCACATGTTGAAGAATGCTGCATCATGCCAGCCGTCGGTTTTACCTGATTTCTGAGGTTCAACACAGCCAATGATGTTGTAATCGCGGGCATCTGCCATGGTGAGACCGCGGCTCACAAGAGCAGGCACGATAACTTCGTCATTATAATAAGCAGGCAAGCCTATGCCTGTGCGGGTGAGCTTGGCTGCCCACACTATGAGGTCATGGGGTGTGCCATTCCACACACGCATCGAAAGTGACGGCTGCGGGAGCATGGTGTGGAGTGATGCGGTGATACACATGAACGAAAGGTCATTTGTGGCATCTACACCATCACGGTCCTGACCGCCGCAGATGAGATTCTGGAACATCGAGTAGCCTGCAAAACCTGCAGCAGATGCATGGTCTCTAACCTTACTGAGGTCATTGAGTTTAATCCAGATGCAGTCGATGAGCTCCTGAGCATATTCACGAGTGATTTTGCCTGCATCAAGGTCTGCTTTATAATAAGGATACATATATTGGTCAAAACGGCCGGGAGATACGGAATGACCGTTTGATTCTATTTGAATAAGAAGCTGAACAAACCAGAATGACTGACATGCTTCATAAAAGCTCTTTGCGCCGTTTTCGGGCACAGTGCGGCAGTTGGCTGCAATTGCCTGAAGCTCTGCTTTGCGCACAGAATCGGAACATGAAGCCGCAAGCTCCTCTGCCTTGGAAGCATAGCGATGAGCAAAGTCGATGGCTGCCTGAGCTGAAATGATGACCGATTTTAAGAAAGATGCACGAGAGTTATAGTCGGCAAGAGTCACACAAAGTGAGCCAAGCTCTTTGGCTGCCTGCTGCATGATGCCCTTGAAGCCAATTTTGAGCACTTTGGCATAATCGGCAGAAACATGGCCTACGCCGTTGTAGAAATAGTTGCCCACGGTGAAAATATTGTGTTCTATGGCTTTGATGGCCTCAGGCACCATGAAAGAAAGGGCAAGGTCAGATGTGGTTTTACCGTTCCAGTATTTGTAGGCTTCGCGAAGACGCTGCTTTGTGTCGTCAGATATTTCAAAGGGGTCAGCTGAGCGAGTGGAGATGGTGTCGAACTCGTCTTCAAGCCAGCTGAAAGAAAATTCGGGGAAAGTCTGAGAGCTGCGGGGCATAACTGTGGCACTGCCTACCACAAGCTCATTATCACGAATTGTGACAGGAAGATTGTGAAGAATATGAGAAAAAGCCCTTGCTCTTCTTTCTGAAATAGGAAGGTTCTCGGTAGCTTTGTAGCTTTCGGTGAGCAGAACGGCTCTGTCTGCCTCAATGCGGGGCTTATTTGCAAAAAGGGCCTTTTTGAGGATATCAATTCGTGGAGATTTGGATATCTCTTTGCTATAATATTTTGCCATATTGGTCAACTCCTATATCATATTCATCAAAAACAAAAGATTTCAAAACAAAAACAAAATCAGCTACTCTAAATATACAACATTTCTCACAAAAAGTCAATAGTAAAACACTAAAAAATAAAAAAACAAAGAATAAACCACAAAAAAAGTGACCCAAAAGTCACTTTTTTAAAATTCATATTTATTCTTTACATATTCAATATCAGTTTTTATCTGATCGGTAAGCTCGCTCAGCGAATCAAATTTCTTTTCGCCTCTCAGCATTTCAAGAAATTCTACCTTTATATATTCACCATATGCATCACCCTCAAAATCGAAGATGTGAGTTTCAATGGTCACGGCATTGCCCTCACTGATTGTGGGATTATTGCCGATGTTGGTGACCGAAAGATAGCCTTTGCCGCCAAGAAAAGTTCTGGTGGCATATACACCCTGAGGCGGCAGAATAATATTACCTCTCGCAACTATGTTTGCCGTGGGAATGCCCATTGATGTGCCAAGATGTCTGCCACGAGTCACTGTGCCGCTTATGCTGTAGTTACTGCCAAGATAAATCGCCGCATCTTCAAGCCTGCCGCATCCAATGAGTGAGCGCACAAGAGTGCTGCTCACTGTGAGCACCTCGCCGTTTGTGTTGGGAGATTTGACCTCATCGATGACTATGCACTCGATGCCATGCTTATGGCACAGGCGGCAAAGGTCATCGGCACCTGCGCTGCGGTCTTTGGCAAAGCGAAAATTATAGCCAATCACCACACAAGTGCAATTGAGCTTTTCTATGAGAATTTTGGTTACAAAATCCTCGGCAGACATAGTACGAAACTCTTCATCAAGACTCTGGCGAAAGGTCAGGTCTATGCCCATAGAGCGTGCTATGGCTTCGCTTTCGCTCTGCTCTATGATAGGGGCAGACGGAGCACCCACAAAAAATATGAGTGAAAGTGCATTTGCCTCTTTTGCTTTTTGAACAGTGCAGGCTACGAGCTTTTGATGACCGATGTGGAATCCGTCGAACTTGCCGATTGCCGCAACTGTTTTTTGGTTGGTTATTTTTGGGTTCATTATATCACCGTTAAATTATCTCAAAAAAATGCCTTGACCATCTTGATAATGTTTTTGGAATTGCCATCATTTTCGCTGACCTCGGCAATGCATAAAAACCTGCCTGAGCTATCATATATGCGGTAGGTGCCAACGCTTGTATTTATGTAGCCCACTGCACCGTTGCACACTCGCTTGAGCACAGCGTCAGACGGCGTGAGAGATGCAAAGTCTGCAAAGACCGAATCAATGCTCAAAAGCACGCTCTCAAGCTCGCCTTGCTCTTTGAGAACTTTGAGCTCGTCGAGAGTGTGGGCACTATCTAAGCTAAAAACCGACGATGCAGTTCGCCTCAGCTCGGTGAGTACCGCACCGCAGCCAAGCATCTGACCGATGTCGTGGCAAAGAGTGCGAATGTAGGTGCCTTTGGAGCAGTGCACTCGCAACGAAAACTCGGTGCCGTCAAAATCTGAAACCTCGGCACTGTATATTGTCACAGGTCGGCTCTTGCGCTCCACCTCTATGCCCTTGCGTGCAAGGTCACAAAGCTTCTGCCCACCCACCTTGAGAGCAGAATACATGGGCGGCACCTGCATTATATTGCCTGTGTGGGCATCAACTGCTTTGGCAAGCTCGTCACAAGTGACACTCACCTCGCACTGCTTTAGCACCTCGCCTGAGATGTCCTGCGTGTCGGTCACAAGACCGAGGCGCACTCTCGCCTCGTATGCTTTGTCAGAAAAAGTGAGCATATCACACACTTTGGTTGCCTTGCCAATGCAAATGGGCAGCACACCTGTGGCGTCGGGGTCAAGAGTGCCCGTGTGCCCCACCTTGCGGGTGCCAAAGATTTTGCGTATCACATTGACCACATCATGCGATGTGAAGCCTTTTGGCTTATCTACTATTACAATACCATTTGTTATATCCATTGTCACACCAGCTTTTCAAGTTCTGCCAAAAGCTTTGCTTTTGCGCTTTCAAAGCTTTCGTTGAAGGTGACGCCTGCTGCTCTCACATGCCCGCCGCCGCCAAACTTTTTGGCAACTGCCGACACATCAACATAATTGTTAGAACGCAGGCTGACTCTGATTTCTTCATCACTGATGAGCTTAAACATCAAGCCCACCTCTACCCCCTCGCCCGAACGGGTGAGACTGATCCACGCATCGGCATTGGCCATCTCGGCGCCCGACACACTCAGAGCCTCGGAATCTACCCACGAAAGGCACACCTTGCCGCCAAAGTAATACTCCATGCGCGCAGTGACGAACTTTAAAAGCTCAAGCTCAGCTTTGCTGTGAGTGGCAAAAAGAGCCTTCATTATGCCTGCAGAATCAATGCCCGATTTAAAAAGCTTTGATGCTATACGATGGGTGCGGTCGGTGGTGTTGGAATATTGGAATCCGCCTGTGTCATCAGCAATAGCCACATAGAGTCTCTCGGCGATGTCGCGCGTGAGTGTAACGCCCATTGCTTCTATGACCTCACTCATAATCTCGCCTGCCGCCGCAGCAGTAGGATCTACACAATTTACATCGGCAAAGGCGGGGTTGGTGGCATGATGGTCAATGCACACGGTGGATTTTGCCTTGGCAAAAATTTCATCATAAAGAGATAGCATCATGTAGGTGTCGGCAACATCTACCGCCACTGCAACCTCGGGCTCGAAATCGCCCTGCTCATAATCAGAGCTCCATATAAAAGAAAGCCTTTCGGTGGCAGGGGTGGGCAGTGCTATGCGCGCATTTTTGCCCAAAGAGCGCAGCGCCAGAAGAAGAGCCGACGATGAACCTAGGCAGTCACCATCGGGACTTCTGTGGGGAATGATTATGAAATTATTATGATTTGCAAGATAGCTTGCAGTCTGGGCTATAGTGTTCATAATGATTCTTTCCTATTTTTCGTTTATCTTTTTGATAAGGTCGTTTATGTGAGCGCCATAATCAATTGAGGTGTCAAGCACAAAGGTGGGGTGAGGCACACCTCTTAAGTTAAGCCTTGAACCAATCTCTCGCTTGATAAAGCCTGTGGCGCTCTTGAGCGCCAGCATGGAGTTTGCCTTTTCTTCGGCAGAACCCATAACGCTCACATACACCTTGGCATATTTTAAGTCTTTGGTGATTTCAACTGCAACCACACTGACCATGGAAGACAGACGGGGGTCTTTTATCTCTCTGAAAATAGAGGCAAGCTCGCGTCTGAATTCTTCTTTTATTCTTTCCATTCTGTTGTTTGCCACGAATATCACCTTATTCCTTAATTTCTTCCATTATAAAGGATTCGATAACATCGCCTTCTTTGATATCGTTGTAATTCTCAATGCCTATACCACATTCATAGCCCGATGCAACTTCCTTGACATCGTCTTTGAAACGGCGAAGGCTGGAGAGCACGCCTTCGTGAATGATGATGCTGTCACGC
>JAFVSB010000085.1 GCA_017503945.1 Clostridia bacterium | reverse complement strand
GATATCCCCTGCTCTTACCTCGGCACCAATGCGCACGATACCTCTTTCGTCGATATCTTTGAGGGCATCTTCGCCTACATTGGAAATGTCGCGTGTGATTTCTTCGGCACCGAGCTTGGTGTCACGCGCTTCACACTCGTATTCTTCTATATGGATTGAAGTGAATACATCTTCTTTTACAAGACGCTCATTGATTAAGATAGCATCCTCGTAGTTATAACCTTCCCATGTCATAAAGCCAATGAGAATGTTTTTACCAAGGGAAATTTCACCATTGGAGGTAGAGGGACCATCGGCAATGATATCGCCTTTTTTGATTCTTTCGCCATTTGAAACGATGGGCTTCTGGTTGATGCATGTGCTCTGGTTGGAACGAAGGAACTTGATGAATTTGTAGCTGCGGATGTTGCCGTCATCTTCACGAACAAGCACCTCATCGGCACCAACTCTGATTACAACGCCGTCTTCCTTGGCAAGAACACACACGCCCGAATCCTTGGCGGCTTTGTATTCCATACCTGTGCCTACAATGGGAGATTCGGTCTTGAGAAGCGGAACAGCCTGACGCTGCATGTTGGAACCCATGAGCGCACGAACGGCGTCGTCGTTTTCAAGGAATGGAATCATAGCTGTGGCAACAGATACAATCTGCTTGGGAGATACATCGACATAGTCAACCTTGGCAGGGTCAACCTCAACGAATTCGTCACGATATCTTACGATAACCTTGTCATTGACAAACGAGCCGTCTTCGGCAAGCTTTTCACTGGCAGGTGCAACCATGTAGTTATCTTCTACATCGGCTGTCATATAAGCGATTTCGTCGGTAACCTTGAGGTTTTCTTTGTCGAACTTTCTGTAGGGAGCTTCAATGAAGCCATATTCATTTATTCTTGCATAGCATGCAAGCGAGTTGATAAGACCAATGTTGGGGCCTTCAGGAGTTTCGATAGGACACATTCTGCCATAGTGAGAATGGTGAACATCTCGCACTTCGAAGCCTGCACGCTCTCTTGAAAGACCGCCGGGACCGAGCGCTGAAAGACGACGCTTATGAGTGAGCTCAGCAAGCGGGTTGGTCTGATCCATGAACTGTGAAAGCTGTGAAGAACCAAAGAATTCTTTGATTGCAGACACAACAGGTCTTGAATTTATAAGGAGCTGAGGAGTTACAGCATCGAGATCCTGAATGGTCATTCTTTCTCTTACTACTCTTTCAAGACGAGAAAGACCAATGCGGAACTGATTTTGCAAAAGCTCGCCCACACCACGCAAACGACGGTTGCCCAGGTGGTCGATGTCATCAGTTGAACCAATGCCATATACAAGGTTGTTATGATAGTTGATTGAAGCATAAATATCTTCAATGATGATGTGCTTGGGTATGAGATCGGTGATTCTTTCTTTGATGAGCTTTTTGAGCTCTTCGTTGTCATCGGAAGATTCTAAAATCTCTTTGAGCACACTGAATTTAACCTTTTCGTTAATTTCGTATTCGGCAATCATTTCACTAAGCTCGGGGCTGATGTGGTCAAAAATGTTGACCATGCCATTGGTGAAGATTTTGATTTCTTTGTCTTCAACCTTAACCCATACAGTGTCGATGCCTGCTTTTTCAAGTGTTGCCGCCTTTTCGCTTGAGATGATTTCGCCTGCTTCAGCAAGGATTTCGCCTGTTTCTTCATCAACAACAGGTTTAGCCAGTGTCTGATTTTTGATGCGCGCAGCAAGTGAAAGCTTTTTGTTGAATTTAAAGCGGCCAACCTTGGAAAGGTCATAGCGCTTTGCATCAAAAAAGAGTCCGTTGATGAGGGTGGTGGCACTCTCAACTGTGGGAGGCTCACCGGGACGGAGTTTTTTGTATATTTCTATCAATGCTTCTTCGGAATTGGTGGTGAAATCTTTTTCGAGGGTAGCGTTGATCTTTTCATCATAGCCGAACATTTCGAGAATTTCGGCATTTGAGCTAAGACCAAGCGCACGAATGAGCACAGTTACAGGCAGTTTTCTTGTTCTGTCTATACGAACGGAGAAAATGTCATTGGAATCGGTTTCATATTCCAACCACGCACCGCGGTTTGGTATAACGGTAGCATCGTAGAGCTCTTTACCGGTTTTGTCATGCTGCATTGCAAAGTAGATGCCCGGAGAACGGACAACTTGGCTTACGATAACACGCTCAGCACCATTGATGATAAAGGTGCCCTGGTCGGTCATGAGCGGGAATTCTCCCATGAATATTTCCTGTTCTTTGACTTCGCTTGTCTCTTTGTTGATGAGCCTTACCTTAATTTTGAGAGGTTTGGAGTATGTGGCATCGCGAGCCTTGCACTCTTCAATTGAATACTTCGGATTTTCATCCAGATAGTAATCATCGAATTCTAAAATAAGGTTATTTGAAAAATCACAAATCGGAGATACATCTTCGAGTACCTCCTTAAGTCCTTTTTCGATGAACCATTGGTAAGAATTCTTCTGCACCTCAATTAAGTTTGGCATTTCGAGAACTTCGTCAATTTTGGAATAACTCATTCTTTCGTTTTTACCAAGCTTGATAGGATGTACCATGTTTCTATCACCTCATATATTTTTTTTGCTGTGGGAAGAAAATGCCCCAATCACAGTAATAATGCATAATTGAGAACGAAATCACGCACAAAAAACCGTGATTATGCACAATCGAAAATCCATAAAAACGGCTATAACTGCAATTTATAATATTAACACAAAAAATTCTGAATGTCAAGCAAAATTTGGATTTTTTTAAAAAATCATCGTCTACTTAAGATACCTATCACTAAGCCCTTTTGCCAATACATCTTTGGCATACTCTTTGGCAAGCTCAAGAGAATGAAGCCTGTAGTTGCCGCATTGAACTGCGTTGTCGGCAGGGATGCTTTCGGCAGTGGCAACCATCCGGAGAGCTTCGGTCACTTTTGTTGCTATAAACGAGGCCTCCCACTCACCCCATATGGTCATATAAAACCCTGTGCGACAGCCCATGGGTGACACATCAATTATTTTTGATGCAAAGTCTTCGTCGGCATCTCTGAGGTAGGTTGCCAGAAGATGCTCAAGAGTGTGGATGCCTTCGGATTGCATCTCGGCCTCATTGGGCTGGGTGAATCTTAGGTCAAATTTGGTGACAACATCGCCCTTGTCACCTTTTAAAACTGTGCATTTGCGTACAAAAGGTGCTTTTACTTTGGTGTGGTCAAGCTCAAAGCTTTCTACCTTTGAAAATTTACTTTCGTTCATAATTGCTCTCCTCACATAATTAATGATGGTGTGAATCGGGATTGCCGTCGGCAAGGAGCTTTGCAAAGCTTACTTCGGTCTCATCAAAAACGGGAATACCGTTTTCAACAAGCTTGCGCGCCGTTACTCCCTCACCTGTTATTTTGTTGCCCGAAAAAGTGCCGTCATATATTTTTTTGCAGCCGCACGAGGGACTGCCCTGCTTTAAGATTGCAACTCTCACTGCGTTTTCACGCGCTATGGCAAGGGTCTTTTCGGCACCGAGTTCAAACTCGGCTGTGACATCGCAGCCCTCTTTGTTGAAAACTTTGCCGTCTTTTATCTCACACGGGATGCGCGGAGTGGAAAGCCCGCCAAGCTGCTCAGGGCACACGGGGATGAGCCTGCCTGTGTTTTTGAGAATCTGAAAATTTTTGTCTTTCAAAAGATTGCTCGTTGCATCATATTTGCAGCAGTGGCCATAAAGGCATGCCGAAACTAAAATTTTTCCTTTGGGTTTGTTATTCATAATAACCTCCGAAAAGAGCTTTGCCGGACACAAAATGCCCGGCAAAGGATAAATTTGAAAATATTATTTGATAACCTTGATCCAGCCTTCGGGAGCAGGAATTCTACCCATCTGGATGCCTGTGAGTGTGTCATAGAGCTTTTGGGTAACAGGACCCATGGCACTCATACCGGAGGGCAGGCAGATTTCTTTGCCGTGGTCAACAATTTTGCCAACGGGAGAAATAACAGCTGCTGTGCCGCAAAGGCCGCACTCTGCCATGTCAGGAAGTTCAGAAACATAAATTTCTCTTTCTTCAACTTCGAGGCCGAGATAATCTTTGGCAACAACCATGAGAGAACGACGGGTTATTGAAGGAAGAATTGTGTTGGATTTGGGAGTTACAACCTTGCCGTCTTTGGTGACAAAGATGAAGTTTGCTCCGCCTGTTTCTTCAACCTTGGTGTGAGTGGCAGCATCGAGATACATATTTTCATCATAGCCGCAATTGTGAGCATCTACTATATTGTAAAGGCTCATTGCATAGTTGAGACCTGCTTTTATATGGCCTGTGCCATATGGAGCTGCACGGTCAAGGTCGGACACTCTGATGGTGAGAGGCTTTACACCGCCTTTGAAGTATG
>JAFVSB010000084.1 GCA_017503945.1 Clostridia bacterium | reverse complement strand
CAAGAAGGGTAGCGGTTGTGGTACCGTCACCTGCCACATCGTTTGTTTTTGTAGCAACTTCTTTTACAAGCTGTGCACCCATGTTTTCAAAAGCATCTTCAAGCTCGATTTCTTTTGCAATGGTCACGCCGTCATTTGTGATGAGGGGAGAGCCAAACTTTTTGTCGAGCACCACATTTCTGCCTTTGGGTCCGAGAGTGATTTTAACGGCGTCTGCAAGCTGATCCACACCTGCCTGGAGTGCTCTTCTTGCTTCTTCGCCAAATAATACTTTTTTAGCCATGTCAATTTACCTCCAAGATTAATATTATTCTACAACAGCGAGAATGTCGCCCTGTCTTACAATGATGTTTTCAACGCCGTCAAGCTTAACCTTTGTGCCGGCATATTGGCTGATGAGCACCTTGTCGCCAACCTTAACTTCCATCACAATTTCTTTACCGTCAACCACGCCGCCGGGGCCTACTGCTGTTACCACAGCAACCTGGGGTTTTTCCTGAGCACTGCCTGGGAGCACAATGCCGCTTTTTGTGGTTTCTTCGCTTTCAGTCATTTGTATAACGACTCTGTCTGCCAAGGGTTTGATTGTCATTTTTACTACCTCCTGATATTTACCCGAATAGGGAATAAGATATAATTTTGTAGAATTAGCACTCTTTTGGCCAGAGTGCTAATTTATACTAATATGATAAAATTTTTGAACAAAAAAATCAATAACAAAATAACCTGAATTTTCAATGGATTTATTGCATTTTTTTGGCAAAATGCACATATCACACATTGAATCTGAATAAAACGATGTCACCATCATTCATCACATATTCTTTGCCTTCAAGTCTCACAAGGCCTTTTTCTCTTGCGGCTGCATATGTACCGCATTCCATCAGGTCATTATATGCCACAACCTCGGCTCTTATGAAGCCTTTTTCAAAATCGGTGTGGATTTTTCCTGCAGCCTGAGGAGCTTTTGTGCCTTTGCGTATTGTCCACGCTCTTACCTCTGGTTTACCTGCTGTGAGGTAGCTTATGAGTCCAAGCAGACTATAGCTTTTTTTGATAAGTCTGTTAAGACCCGATTCTTCTATGCCGAGGTCTTCAAGGAATGCTTTTCTTTCTTCTTCGTCATCAAGCTCTATTATTTCTTCTTCAAGTCTTGCACAAATAGGGAGCACCTCGCTGCCTTCTTCAGCTGCTATTATGCTTAACTCTTTGATAAATTGATTGTCATCAATTCCGTTTGCAAAATCCTCGTCAGACACATTTGCAGCATAAATAACAGGTTTTTTGGTAAGAAGTGCAACCTCTTTGAGAAGCTCCTCTTCTTCTTTGTCAAATTCCATTGTTCTCACGCATTTGCCTTCTTCGAGAGTCTGATAGATTCTCTCAAGCATGCTGAGCTCTTTTTGGAATTTCTTGTCGCCGCCCTTCATTGCCTTTTTGGTACGGTCAATTCTTTTTTCCACCATTTCCATATCAGCAAAAATAAGCTCCATGTTGATGGTTTCAATGTCACGCTTCGGACCGATGCAGCCGTCAACATGAACTATGTTGGCATCTTCAAAGCACCTTACCACATGAACAATAGCGTCAACCTCTCTTATATGCGAAAGGAATTTGTTTCCAAGACCTTCGCCGCGGCTCGCACCTTTAACAAGACCTGCAATATCCACAAATTCCACTGTTGCATAGGTGATTTTGTCAGGATCATACATTTCGGCAAGCTTGTCTATTCTTTCATCAGGCACGGTCACAATGCCCACATTGGGCTCAATGGTGCAAAACGGATAGTTTGCAGCCTCGGCTCCCGCCTGAGTGATAGCGTTAAAAAGTGTACTTTTGCCCACATTTGGCAAACCTACTATACCTAATTTCATTTGTTTCAAATCTCCTTTATTTTCAAAGGTCTCAAGCCTGGCTTGATGCCAATCCGACACCTTTGAATTTGATCATTTCCATATTTCATACCGAATTATTATATCATAATACCTGCAAATAGTCAATTATTCTGAGTGTTTTGAATATATTTTATGAATTTTTTTCTCTTAAATATCACACATTAATTGAATGTATAAAGGATAATAAATTTTCAAAATGAGATTACCGTTAAAGGGCATACCTCAGTTTTAGAGACATGCCCTTGTTTAAATGGTATTACTTATGAATTAACAGAATAATCTTTGTTAAACCCATGTGCACCAAAGATTTGCCATTTGCCAACACCAAGTCTTTGCATGATTGCTTTTCTCTCTTCCAAACACAGTTTTGAGTCAGTATCAACAGAAGTCATAAGTATCGGTGCATACTGATTGTATTCTGCCTGTTCTGCAGTTAATCCGTGTGTATTGATATAAATATCGCCTGTGATTGCAATATGCTTCGAATAATCTATCAGCACAATCTCGCCGGGCAGATGACCGCCTTTGCCTTCGTACACCTCAAAATGTAATTCTTCAAAGTCAAAGAAACCAATCTGTGTGAGCGGCTCGGTAAGCTTTTCCACATCATTCCACATAGCCGTTATCTTGTCAGAATTCACCGCTTTGTATGATGTAAGAATTTTACAAATATTTATATACGGCTTGTGGAGCGGATTTGATTCTCTGTAACCATTCTTTCCTTCGTATTCATTGGTAAGGCACTTTGCAGTCTTTGTACTTGCAATCACCCTATCAAACATCGGCAAAAGTCCACAATGGTCAACATCCGCATGAGTTACAAGGATTGTCTTTTCCATAGTATCAAACTCAGGAAGTATTCTTCTGAATACTTCAAGCATTTCCTCAGTATAGCAAGCATATCCGCTATCAACAAATAAAACCTTATCATTGCTTTTTATGATGATTGTATTACTTCCGCAAGGAGGCTCAACAAGAGTGATTTCCGTATTATCAGTTACCTTATGAGTGCTTATACGGGGATTAAAGTTCTTGCCTTTTGAAGCACCTAAAAGCTCTGCAAACTTGCTGATGCTGTCAAATGTGCGGTAAGGCGATGATCCTTGTTCATCCAAGGTTTGCATTGCAAGGTTGACATGCACCAAAAGCTCACGACTCACTTCTTCTGAAAGTCCCATTGTCTGTGCCAGACCTAGAACATAAGTATTATAGAAAATACTGTTATCATAAACCTTTTCAGAGCTGTTATAATCTATCACACGAACCTTGCAAAGCTTCTCGGCTTCTTTCAAAAATTCCGAAATTTTATCGAAATCATCAACATACAAGCCCATTTTGAAATATTGATAATCTGTTCCATTCTCCTGCGAACTGATGTAGGAGATGTTAAAGTTGAATTCACTTATGAGTTCAAGTACATTTGTAACACTTCCCGGAACATCGGAGAGACAGAATTCTATCAAGACAACGCTTGTTTTGTTTGCACCCGTTTGCAGATAGCCGATTTTTTCAAGCTCGATATCTGCTTTCTTTAACTGTTCCTTTGTGCCTTCTGCATCAATAAACAAGGTGTGTGAATCAACCGCTTTATTGTAACTTACGCGGGTAATGTTTATTCCTAACGCAGAAAAACATTTACTTGCTTTCAAGAATGCTCCGATATGATTAGGCATAGATGTCACATAGGTCTTTTTCACATAAATCACCTCGTTTATATGTTTTGTATAGAATTACTTGCCGAGTTTCTCCATATCATTTTTACGGATTTCAACTCGTCTTACTTTGCCGCTTATTGTTTTAGGAAGTTCATCTACAAACTCAACAATTCTCGGATATTTGTAAGGAGCAGTATGCGTTTTAACATATTCCTGAATATCTTTTTTCAGTTCGTCGCTGCCTTGAGTGCCTTTAACCAGCACGATGGTAGCCTTTACAATCTGACCGCGCACTTCATCAGGAACTGGTGTGATTGCACATTCAAGCACATACGGAAGCTCCATGATAACACTCTCGATTTCAAATGGTCCTATACGGTAGCCTGATGATTTAATAACATCATCAATTCTGCCCACATACCAAAGGTAGCCGTCTACATCCATTGTGGCCTGGTCACCTGTGTGATAATATCCGTCGTGCCATACCTCGTTTGTTTTTTCTTCATCAAGGTAATAACCGATAAAGAGTCCGCAAGGAATATCATCCTTAACTCTGATACAGATTTCGCCTGTATCACCGGTTTTACAAACATTTCCGTCAGGGTCAAGGACAACAACATCATATAAAGGACTCGGTCTTCCCATAGAGCCGATTTTCGGTGTTGAACCGACAAAGTTTGCGATAGAGAGTGTTGTTTCTGTCTGACCGAAACCTTCCATTATGGTGAGGCCTGTTGCTTTTTTAAACTGATTGAACACTTCAGGGTTTAATGCTTCGCCTGCAGTTGTAGCATATTCAATAGAAGAAAGGTCATATTTTGACAAATCTTCTTTTATGAAGAAACGATACATAGTAGGGGGCGCACAAAATGTTGTGATGTGGTATTTGGCAAACATTGGTAAGATGTCTTCCGAATGGAATCTGTCAAAGTCATATGTGAATTGTGCTGCTTCGCAGAGCCACTGACCGTAGAGCTTACCCCAAAGAGCCTTGCCCCAGCCTGTATCGGAGATTGTAAAGTGAAGTCCGTCAGGATTCACATTGTGCCAATGCTTTGCAGTAGGATAATGTCCGAGAGCAAATTTGTATGAGTGTGTTGCGATTCTCGGATAACCTGTTGTGCCTGATGTAAAGAGCATGAGCATGGGGTCATTTCCGCAGGGGGTGTTTTCGGTGCGGAAGTAGTGTGTGCTGAAGCGCTCCATTTCAACATTGAAATTGTGCCAGCCTTCTTTTTCGCCGCCAACCAAAATCTTAACCATATCAGGGTAATTTGCTGCAGCCTTTTCAGCCTCGGTTGACACATCCCCGTCAGCAGTGCATACAATAGCTTTCACTTTGGCAGCTTTGTATCTGTATTCAAAATCGTGTTCTACAAGCTGATTTGTTGCGGGAATCGCAATAGCACCTATTTTATGAAGTGCCAGCATGCAGAACCAGAACTGATAATGGCGCTTTAACACGAGCATTACTGTATCGCCCTTTTTGATGCCGAGAGATTCAAAGTAGTTTGCAGTCTTAGCAGAATACTTTTTCATATCACTGAAAGTAAAGCGTCTGTCGGTCTTATCATTTGCAACCCACATCATCGCAAGCTTTTCGGGATTCTTTTTGGCTATAGCATCCACACAGTCAAATGCGAAGTTAAAGTTATCTGCATTTTTGAATTTAATGCCGTTGAATACACCGTTTTCATCATAAGATGATTCGATAAATTTATCTGCAACTGTTTCTGATTTTTTCTTTTCAGCAGCAGCTTTTGCGGCAATCATCGGAGCTTCGGGGTATTCTTCGCTAACCGTTCCGTCGTGCGGATTTAATACAACTGCATGAAATTCGCATCCACCCTCCGATACAGCAACCATGCCGTGGGGGATAAGACTGTTGTAGAAAATAGAATCACCTTCATGGAGCACATCCACATGATTTCCAACTTGAACCTTGAGTGAACCTTTCACAATAACATCAAATT
>JAFVSB010000083.1 GCA_017503945.1 Clostridia bacterium | reverse complement strand
TTTCAAGCAGCTCTTCCAGTGCTGCTTCTGCTTCTTTGCTCCAGCCGATGTATTTGCCGTGGTTTTTGCCCTTGCAGTAGCCTGTGAGGAGCTTTTTATTGGCATACACGCTTGATGCGCCATCTGATTCATAAAGTCCGGTGTAGGGGCAAACCTTTGCTTTCACAATACCGTCGGGCACATCAAACTGCTCATCGTCTAAGTCTTCGTGGATTTTGGTCATGATGTTTTTCCATATGGTAATCGATGGATTACCTCCCACCACAGTCTTAGGCTTGTCATAGCCGAACCATACACCTGCACAGTAGTGAGGAGTAAAGCCCATAAACCATTTGTCTTTGTTGTCATCGGTGGTGCCTGTTTTGCCGCAGGTGTCATTGCCGCCAATGACCGAGCCTGCTGCGGTGCCATATTTTACCACATTTGCTAAAAGCTGCTGAGTAAGAAATGCGGTTTCTTCAGAAAAAGCCTTGTTTTTGGCAGGCTTCTTTTCGTAAAAGAGCTTGCCTGTTTTGTCAAAAATCTTGGTGTAAGACACAGGCTCAATATATACCCCGCCATTGGCAAGGGCAGAATATGCTGCCGTCATCTCAAGCGGAGACACACCCTCGGTGAGGCCGCCGAGCGCAAGCGACGAAAGATTTTTGTCACTGTAGACCTTGCCTCCCACCGTCACTGAATCCACCAGTGAATTTATGTGGAGCTTTTCTTTGAGATATTCAAATGATTTTTCCACCCCTAAAGCTTTCAGGGTGTTTATAGCAGGAATGTTATATGAATATGCCACCGCACTCTGAATTGTCACGGGCGCCGTGAAGTTACCATTGGAGTTTTTCGGTGTCCAGCCGTCGATGTTGAGGCTGGTGTTGGCGATGGTAGAAGAAAGATTTGCCACATTTTCTTCAAGTGCAGGGGCATACACGCCAATCGGTTTGATTGATGAACCGGGCTGGCGCTTGCTCTGGCTTGCACGGTTTAGCACTCTGAGGCCCTCTTTTTCGCCTCTGCCGCCCACAAGACCTTTAATTTCGCCTGTCGATGGGTCCATCACCACCATTGCCGACTGCGGAGTGTCGCTGCCTGCATACTGCGGAAAGTTGGAGGCGTTTTCGTAATAGTCCTCCATGATACTTTGCACTTTTGGATCCACTGTGGCATATATTTTGAGACCGCCGTTACACAGGAAATCTTCGGCAAAAATCTCGGTGTAGTCAAATTCTCTCATGAGATCTGCCTTTGCCTGCTCAAATATGAAATCGGCAAAATATGATTGATTGTCATCGGTGAGGGTGCTGTGATCGCGCCCATCTTCGCCTACAAATTTAAGCTCCTCGCTTGCTGCCTCGTCATATTCTTCCTCGCTTATAAATCCAAGCTCAAGCATCTTGCCAAGCACTGTGAGCTGTTTTTTCTTGTTGTTTTCGGGGTTGATAAGCGGGTCATAGGTAGTGGGATATTGTGTAATACCTGCAATGGATGCCGCCTCTGCCAGCGTGAGCTTGCTCACATCCTTGCCAAAATACACATGTGACGCCGCCTGCACACCATGCACACCCTGACTCAGATATATAGAATTCATGTACATTTCAAGAATCTGTTCTTTGTCCATCTTGGTTTCAAGCACAATGGACCTTGTTATTTCGCGCAGTTTTCGGGCGTTTGTGCGCTCTTTATCCTGTGTGATGTTTTTTACAAGCTGCTGTGTGATTGTGGAGCCGCCATATGACGAATCACCTTTTAAAAACACATTGATTGCTGCACCCATGGTACGCTTGAGGTCCACACCGCTGTGAGTATAAAAGCGCTGGTCTTCAATTGCCACAAATGCGTCCTGCAAATCCTTGGGCACTTTTTCTATGTCGACCCATATTCTTTTTTCAGATGATTTAAACTGCTCGTATTCTTCATATTCGCCGTATTCATTCTGGCAATATATGGTAGAAGACAAACTCAGGTCAACAGAATTGAAATCATCGCCAAACGCAAAGTCGATCTGGGCATAAAACCACCCAAAAAGTCCCAAAACAGTGACCACACACAGCACCGCTGCCACCTTGAGAGTCATGACAAAGGCTCTGAAGGCTTTTGTTCGGCGTCTGAGCGACTTTTGAAGTCTTTGTTTTTTGAGTTCGTTTTTGGTTTGACGCTGATTTTGATTTGATCTGATGCTGTCAAGCTTTTTCATATAGATATCATCTCCGATTGAAATAATACTGTCTGATGAATATTTTTCTTACTTGTTACCAAAACTATATCTGAAATGTGGTGATATTTTATGAATATGTATTCCAAATTGGCGCTTGGCACACTTTGCGCAAGCCTTGTGCTTGCGAGTGCTTTTGCCATAACGGGTGTGCACTCGCCGGGCTCTCCCGACCCAAGCCCCGCCGCTCCCAAGAGCGCGCAAAGCTCTGAAGGCCATGCTGCAAAGAACACAATCGAAATTAGCCAAAGTGAAGAATACTGTCTTATCTTAGAGGGAAACCTGCTTTGTGCCTACAAAATGCAGGGTGGCCAAAGGGAGCTCATACGCAGTGAAAATGCACAGCCAATGCTAATGAGTGAGGCAGAGGTGCGCACCTTAGAGCGCGGCATCTATGCCCAGAGCTTTGAAGATTTGTGCCTTTATTTTGAATCCTACCTGAGCTGACCTGTCACAATGCGGTCAAGCCCTGCAAGATCTTTGATAACAGTTACATTTTCAAAATGCGCGCTCATGATGTTAGCCACAGCGCTGCCCTGATTTGAGCCTATTTCAAAATAAAGCTCGCCGCCTGCTTTAAGCACGCTCTTTATATTGTTGACAATCTGGCGGTAAAATATAAGTCCGTCTTCGCCGCCGTCTAAAGCAAGCCGAGGTTCAAAATCTTTCACATCGGTGTCAAGTGCGGAAATCACGCGGCTTTCAATGTAGGGCGGATTTGACACAGCAAGGTCAAATTTTTGAGGCACATCGATTTTTTTGAGTGCATCGGCCCTCATCAGAGTCACCCTGTGAGCAACTTTTGTTTTTTGGCAGTTGCGCGCTGCAACAGCAAGCGCAGCCTCGCTTATGTCAACTGCGGTGACTTTGGCATCGGGCAGGTAGTGCGCCACAGAGCACGCAATGGCGCCCGAGCCTGTACATATATCTATTATATTTGCATTTTTGTCTTTGTATTTATTACATATCAGCTCTGCAAGCATTTCCGTTTCGGGTCTGGGTATCAGCACCGACGGGTTTACTTCGAATTCAAGCGACATAAATTCCTTAGTGCCTGTGATGTATGCCGACGGCTCGCCCTTGGCTCGCCTTTGGCAAAGCTCAAAAAAGATGTTTGCACTATCAGCTGCTATGGGGTCGGCTTTGTGCACTGCCACATATAGCCTGTCTTTTCCCAGCACATGGCACAAAAGGATTTCGGCTTCAAGTCTTGCATATTCAGTGCCGCTTAAAATGTCCGCTCCTTTTGCAAGGCACTCGGCAAGGCTCACCATTGGTCGTCCTCTTTGTTTTCGGGGATAACTGCCTTCATTGCGGCAATAGCCACCTCAAGCTGGCTTTCGTCGGGCTCGCGGGTTGTAATTTTCTGAAGCCAAAGTCCCGGCTTTGTGAGAAAGCCCACCACGCCGGTTGGATGCTTACCTGCAAATTTTATTATTTCATATGATATTCCCGCCACAACGGGGAGCAAAAGTAAGCGGTAGCATATTCTGAGCCACACATTGCTCCACGAAAAAAGCGAGAACATCAATATGCTTATTACCATAACAATGAGAAGGAAGCTTGTGCCGCATCTGGGGTGCAAACGGGTGTATTTTGCAGCATTTTTGCTCGTCAGCTCTTCGCCTGCTTCATATGCGGCAATGGTCTTGTGCTCTGCACCATGATATTCAAACACCCTGCGAATGTCGCTCATGTGTGACACTGCCCACAGATATATCAAAAAGATGGAAAGCTTCACCACACCCTCAATAAGGTTGAGCGCAATGCGGCTATGCACAAAATAACCAAAAAAGCCTGCAATGATTGTGGGCAATATCATAAACAGGCCCACGCTAAAGCAAAGCGCCACCACCACTGCAAAATATATGGCAATGTCTTTGATTTTGTCGCCGAGCTTATCGGTGAGCCATTTTTCAAAGCGTGAAGGCTCCATGCTCTCATCATCTTCCAAATCCACCTGGTCAGCTGAAAACATGAGGCATTTCACTCCTGTGACCATCGATTCAACAAATGACACCACGCCTCTTACAATGGGAATTTTGTTAAGCTTGTGGCGCACTACAAAAGAGTTCACATCTTTTATGTCAATAACAATTTCGCCGTCAGACTTTCTCACAGCAGTGGCAATCTTTTCGGGGCCTCTCATCATAACGCCCTCAATGACTGCCTGACCTCCTATAGATGTCATGTGGCAACATTTGGCTGTGTCTTTTTTCTTCATAATTCACTTTCTCCTTTTTATGAAAATAAAGTCCCCCTATTTTCACTTACTATCATTATAATACCAGCACGAAAAATAGTC
>JAFVSB010000082.1 GCA_017503945.1 Clostridia bacterium | reverse complement strand
GTAAAATAATAATATTTTTATACAGAAGGGAATGGTAGAAAAAATGAATTCAGAATTTTTAACCGCATTAAATGAAATCGAAAAAGAAAAAAACATCAGCAAAGACATTCTTCTTGATGCAATCGACGCAGCACTCGTGTCTGCCTACAAAAGAAACTACAACACCAATCAGAGTAATGTCTTGGTCAACATCGACCGTGACACAGGCTCGGTGAAGGTGTTTATCTGCAAAGAAGTTGTCGAAACAGTTGAAGACCCGCTTTGCCAGATAGCTCTCGACGATGCCAGAGCAATTAGCGCTGCCTATGAGGTTGGCGATGTTGTCAACATTGAAGACACCCCGGCCGCTTTTGGGCGCATTGCAGCTCAGACTGCAAAGCAGGTGGTTCTCCAGAGAATCAAAGAAGCCGAAAGAAACCTCATCTATGATGAATTTTCCGAAAAAGAACACAAAGTGGTAATCGGCACAATTCAGCGTATCGAAAAAAGAAACATATATCTTGACATAGGCAAAACCGAGGCATACCTTGCACCAAGTGAGCAGGTGCCAGGTGAAGCCTACGAATTTCACAAACGCCTCAAAGTGTATGTGACCGAGGTCAAAAAGACCACCAAAGGGCCCGTTGTCAATGTATCGCGCACACGCCCCGCACTTGTGGCTAAGCTTTTTGCTGAAGAAATCCCCGAAATTGCCGACGGTGTGGTAGAGGTCAAGAGCGTTTCGCGTGAAGCAGGCTCGCGCACCAAGATTGCTGTGTGGTCCAATGACAAAAATGTTGATGCCATCGGCGCTTGCATAGGTGCAAGAGGCACCAGAGTGCAAAATGTTGTTGATGAGCTTGGCGGCGAAAAGATTGACATCGTAAGATACAGTGAAGACCCTGCCGAGTTTATCCGTGCAAGTCTCAATCCTGCAGAGGTAATAAGCCTCGATGTCAATGCAGAAGAAAAAGAAGCTCATGTGGTGGTTCCTCACCATCAGCTCTCTCTTGCCATCGGCAAAGAGGGCCAGAATGTGCGCCTTGCTGCCCGCCTTACCGGCTACAAAATCGACATCAAGAGCGACACCGAAAACTAAGGTGACCACCAATGGCACGCAACCCCAAAAATACCCGCATGTGTGCAGGCTGCCGTACCCGATATGATAAATCTCAGCTTGTGAGAGTAGCAAGGTCGGCAGATGGCATTAAGCTTACAAAAGCTTCAGACCATACAAGTGGCAGGAGCGTATATATATGCCACTCGCTCAATTGTCTGAGCTCGGCTATAAAGCGCAAAAGCTTTGCCCGAAGCTTCAAATGCGAAATAGAGCCCGAACTGTACACAGTGCTTGAAGAATATATTAAATCCTCGGATAGGTCCGACAATGCCTGAAAACGGAGTGATGATTATGACAAAAGCAATGGGACTTCTTGGTCTTGCCAAAAAGGCAGGCAAGGTAACGAGCGGTGAAACCGCCTGCAAGGAAGCGGTAAGGTTTGGCTCGTCGCATCTTATTCTCATAGCGTGCGATGCAAGCGCCAACACAACCAAAAATATCACCGACAGCTGCAAATTTTATGATGTGCCATATGTGACCGTGCTTACCAAAGAGCTGCTCGGTCATGCCATAGGCAATGAATACAATGCCGTTGTTTCTGTCAATGATGAGGGTTTTGCAAACGGAATATTAAAACATATTCAGGCAAATAATTAAGAAAGGTGAGTGATTATAATGGCTAAGGTTAAAAACAATAACCCGAGAGTACACGAAATATCAAAATTCATTAATGTATCCAGCAAGGATCTCATTGCACTTTTGGAAAGCTATGGCGTAGAGTGCAAAAATCACATGACAACTCTCGAATATAAAGACATAGATATCATTCTTACAACATATCTCAACAAATATGACCGCGGAGATACCATCGAAGAGTATTATGCTGAGCTCAAAAAAGAAAGAGACGCCGAAGCTGCCAAAAAGGCTGCCAAAGATGGCAAGACTGCTCCCGACTCTGCACCTGTAGCCCCTGCAGTTGAAGAAGAGATTGACATTGCAAGTCTGGAGATAAAAAAAGAAACCAATCAGACTGTTGTGGACACACGCCAGAGCAATGTTGACCTCGAAAAGCTCGACACAGGCAAGATAGAACAGCTTGTAGACATCGACAAGGTAGAGAGCAAATCGCAGAAAAAGCAAAAAATCAAAAAGAATAATTCTCAAATCAAAAAGCCCGAAAAGGACTTTGGCGCGCAGGGCAACAAAAAGAAAAAAGAACAGGTAAAAGACGAAGGTCCCAAGACAGTGCTTGTGCCTGATGAAATCTCAGTGGCAGATGTGTCAGAAAGAATGGGCATTCCTGCTACCACAGTTGTAAAGAAGCTCTTTGAGCTTGGCATCATGGCCACCATAAGCCAGAATATCGACTTTGACACTGCAGTGCTCATTGGTGAAGATCTTGGTTTCAAGGTAGAAAAAGAAATCATCATCACCGACGAAGACCGCCTCTTCAACGATGTGGAAGATGCAGCCGAGGACCTCGAGCCCCGTTCACCCGTTGTTGTTGTAATGGGCAATGTTGACCATGGTAAAACCTCGCTTCTCGATGCCATCCGCAACACCAATGTCATTGCCAAAGAAGCAGGCGGCATCACTCAGCATATTGGTGCCTACCGCGTAAGAGTGGGTGACAAAAAGGTTACCTTCCTCGACACCCCCGGTCACGAAGCTTTCACAGCCATGCGTATGCGTGGCGCTCAGGTTACTGATGTTGCCATCTTAGTTGTTGCAGCCGATGACGGCATCATGCCCCAGACAGTTGAAGCTATCAACCATGCCAAGGCTGCAGGCGTCACCATCATTGTAGCCATCAACAAAATCGACAAAGAGGGTGCCAACCCCGATCGTATCAAGCAGGAACTCACCGAATATGAGCTTGTGCCCGAAGAATGGGGCGGCAGCACAATCTGCGTGCCCATCTCTGCTAAGTTCAATCAGAATATTGACGAACTCCTCGAAATGGTAACCTTGGTTGCCGACATGAAGGAGCTCAAAGCCAACCCCAACCGCCGTGCCAAGGGTACTGTCATTGAAGCCCGTCTTGACAAGGGCAGAGGCCCCGTTGCCACAGTTCTTGTGCAAAACGGCACTCTCAGAACAGGTGACATCATCGTTGCAGGCACTGCAGTGGGCAGAGTAAGAGCCATGGTTGATGACCGCGGCAACAAAGCCAAAAAAGCAGGTCCCTCAGTTCCTGTGGAAATCATAGGCCTTAGCGAAGTGCCCGAAGGCGGCGACACATTCTATGCAGTTGATGATGAAAGAAAAGCAAGAGATGTTGTTGAAAAGAGAAAACAAAAGGCAAAAGAAGAAGCCATCAGCGCAAGAAGTGCAGTTTCTCTCGATGACCTCTTCAATCAGATTCAGCAAGGCGATGTCAAAGACCTCAACATCATTGTCAAAGCCGATGTTCAGGGCTCTGTTGAAGCTGTTAAGCAGTCGCTTTCCAAGCTTTCCAACGAAGAAGTCAGAGTTAACTGTATTCATGGCGGTGTTGGCGGTGTGACCGAATCCGATGTAATGCTTGCCGCTGCATCCAATGCCATCATAGTAGGCTTCAATGTAAGACCTGCAGGCGGTGCGCTTGAATCTGCCAAGGCAAATGATGTTGATGTAAGATTCTACCGTGTAATCTATCATGCCATAGAAGAAATCGAAGCTGCCATGAAAGGTATGCTTGCCCCCAAATTCCGCGAGGCGCTCCTCGGCCATGCCGAAGTAAGAAGCGTGTTCAAGGTAAGCGGTGTGGGCGCTATTGCAGGCGGCTATGTTCAGGATGGTAAAATCTCGCG
>JAFVSB010000081.1 GCA_017503945.1 Clostridia bacterium | reverse complement strand
CCCATTAAGCAGTCACCAGCTTTCTGGACTTTGAAAACTCGCTTTCGAAGGCTAAGATGTTTATTCCCATATCCTTATACGGTTTAAAAATACTGTCAGGTGCACTGCCATAAATTATTATGGTTTTAGGCGACAGTCTTTGTACCATTCGGGCAAGACCAATTTTGAAGAAAATTTTATCTTCTTTGCGTTTGATACAACCATGTGTACCTACTGCAACAGTTTTATTTTCTTCTATCCCGTCAAAGCAGAAAGAAAATGTTCTTTCATCTCCAAATCTTACATTGGGGATGATTTCAACACCATTATTCTGCAACCAACAAGCTACCGCTCTGCCTCGATATGTATTCCACATCTGCATCACAAGTGACATATTTCGGTATAAACTGAAATCCGGCGAAATAACACCTTTGAATTTCTTCAGCTTGTCCAAATACTGTTTTGGGTTATTCCAAAGCCTTTCAATTTCTTTGTCGTGTTCATAAAACACAACCCAACAGTCGAAATCCGTCCATGATTTTGTCATTGCCTTTGAAAATGTAACAACCTTTTTCGGCAATTTATCGCTTGTTTTTATTACAGGCAATTCAATATGTCCCTCATAATCAGCATTTTCAACGAGAAATGAATGAAATACATCGTAGTTGCTTTCTTCGCTTTTTATCATATATTATTATATCTCCTTTAAAGTAATTTGTAAATATATCTGATATAATAATTGTAACACAAATAAAATTTTGTTTTTCTGGTTTTCAGACAAAAAACGAAATGTTGTCAAAGCCTTGCATATCAACGGTTTCAAGGGCGTGCTTCGTGAAAATTCGCGCAAAATGGGTTTTGCTTTTAAATACATTGATAATAAAAAACCTGTCCGCAAATGAACTGCACCAGTTTTTGCAGTTCATAAATGCAAACAGGCTTTTTTAAAACAATTATTTAATTTTTTCAGCCTCCGCTAGCATATTTTCAATAAATATCCCATAACCTCTTGTTGGATCATTCACAAATACGTGTGTCACAGCTCCAATGAGTTTGCCATTTTGCAGGATGGGTGAACCCGACATTCCCTGCACGATTCCGCCTGTTCGTTCTATGAGAGCGTCATCGGTTATATGAATGACCATGCCCTTTGATGAATCTGCCGACGGCATCACTCTCACAATCTCTATGTCAAAGTGCTCCACTCCGTTTCCTATGTCGCACCAAAGCTCAGCCTTGGTGCATTTTATATCTTCCTTTCTGCCAATGGGCACCTTTTTGCCTGAGAGGCCTGCCGATGTGCCAAACACGCCGCAATCAGTGTTTTGGGTTATTTCGCCTATTTTTTGGGAAGTGAAGATGCCGCAAAGCGAGCCCGGCACTCCCTTTTGACCTTTGTCTACATTCACTATTGATGCCGAATATATGTTGCCACCTGCAGCGTCTACCACCTTGCCTGTGTCAATGTCTGATATCGGGTGTCCCAGAGCGCCGAAGAGTGAGTCTGTAAAAAACGAAAGCGTGCCTATGCCCGACACTGTGTCTCTTATCCACAGGCCAATTTTAGCTTTTCCGTTTTTGTCATAAGCGGGCTTAACTGTCCATTCCATTGCCTTTTGATTGCGCTTTCCTTGTATTGTGAGTGTTTCATGAGATTTTTGCACAAAGTCTGTTACATCAGACACCCTGCCCATCTTTGTGCCGTTGATTGTGTGAATTATGTCGCCTGCATTCAGTCCGGCTTCTTTTGCAGGAGATTTTTGCCCGTCCGGCGTGTCAACATCGGCTACTGCTGCCACAAGTATTCCGTCGGGCCGAAGGCTTATGCCTATTGCCTGACCT
The DNA here is from genome assembly GCA_017503945.1 of Clostridia bacterium. Classification (GTDB taxonomy): domain Bacteria; phylum Bacillota; class Clostridia; order UMGS1810; family UMGS1810; genus RGIG1828. The sequence goes on along the minus strand of JAFVSB010000081.1, from coordinate 6,741 downwards.
CCCGGCACCACGCAGAGTGTGTCGGTGCGTGCCAGCTCCACGGTTTTTAGCGGTATGACTCCGCAAAGATATACCGTGGCACTGTAGCTTTCGTCCTTTGGCTTGTCTATTGCATCGGCGCTGTTTTGCCACACCTGGTCGCTTGGCTCTTCTTTTACTCGGCAAAGCCATCGGCAACCATCAGGCAACCATGAGCTTTCGGTCTCGTCTGGTGATACAAGAGCTTTGTCAGGTATTGCAGATGGCAGTATGAGTGCGCCAACGAGTGCAAATAATAACATGGCAGTCACAAAAGCTGTGGTAGTTTTAAATTTATATTTTTTCATTTTTTGCTGCCTTTCTTTTTTTCAATATTTATTTTGTTTCGCTTTGGGTTTGTTATGCTTGCAAATAAATAATAAAACAGACATAAAATCTCACTGTGGGAATATAATAGTATTATTCGAAAAGTGGCTCTAATTGTTGGTTTTTAATAAAATTTAACAAATATTTTGTTGGTAATAAATATGGTAATTTTGTCCTAAATGTGATATAATTAATAAACCTAATTATACAAGTTGAACAACTGTTTTAAATGTGAAAGGCGGAACCTCATGAAAAAGCGCGCAAGCAGCACCGATTTGTACAATATGATAGATTCATTTTTAGATGGTAGCTCCACTAATGCCTATGATTTTCTTGGCTGTCATGCAGATGCCAAGGGCTACACCTTCAGAGTGTGGGCCCCTCATGCCAGAAGTGTTAGTGTGGTGGGCGATTTTAACAATTGGGACAAGTCTGCCCCTAAAATGCACCACCTAAAAGGCGGTGTGTGGGAATATACCGTTGAAAACGCAAAGGTGTATGACAACTATCAATATTATATAGAAACCTCAAGCGGCGAATTTTTACATAAGACCGACCCATACAGCTTTCACACCTGCACGCGCCCCGAAACCGCGGGCAAGGTGTATGATGTGAGCGGTTTCAAATGGTCAGATGCCAAATATATGAAATCTAAAAACGGCATTAATCATATGGAAAAACCCATCAACATATATGAAATGCATCTGGGTTCGTGGATGCGACATGCCGATGGCAATTTTTTTACATATGCCGAAAGCGCAAAAGAGCTTGTGAAATATGTAAAAGACATGGGCTACACCCACATTGAGCTCATGCCCGTGACAGAATACCCATATGACCTGTCGTGGGGGTATCAGGTCACAGGCTACTATGCACCCACCTCGCGCTATGGCACTCCCGAGGATTTTGCCCGCTTTGTGGATGTGTGCCACAGTGAGGGTATAGCTGTTATTCTTGACTGGGTGGGCGCTCATTTCCCCAAAGATGCTCATGGTCTTGCAAGCTTCGACGGCGGATTTTGCTATGAATACTCCGACCCTCTCAAAAATGAACATCCCGACTGGAACACCCGCATTTTCGACTACGGCAGGCCGGAGGTTATGTCGTTTCTCATTTCAAATGTGAGCTTCTGGCAAAGAGTGTATCATATAGACGGTTTCAGAGTGGATGCAGTGGCATCGATGCTCTATCTTGACTACGGCAAACAAGACGGTCAGTGGCGAGCCAATGTGTTTGGCGGCAACTACAACCTCGAAGCCATAGATTTTTTGAAAAAACTAAACACCGCAGCCTTTGCCAATGACTCATCGGTGATGATGATTGCCGAGGAATCCACTGCATTCCCCATGGTGACAAAGCCACCATTTGACGGAGGCCTTGGATTCAACTTCAAGTGGAACATGGGCTGGATGAACGATATGCTCGGATATATGTCTACCGATCCGCTGTTTAGAAAAGGCCGCCACAATGACCTCACATTTTCTCTCACCTATGCATTTTCAGAAAATTTCATTCTCCCTCTTTCTCATGACGAGGTGGTGCACGGCAAGTGCTCGATGATAAACAAAATGCCGGGTGAATATGATGACAAGTTTGCAAATCTCAGAGTGCTGTATGCTTATATGATGGCACACCCCGGCAAAAAGCTCAGCTTTATGGGCAACGAATTTGCCCAGTTTATAGAGTGGAATCCCGAGCAGGAGCTTGACTGGATCCTTTTGGGCTATGACAACCACAAGCAAATGAAAAAATATGTTCGCGAGCTCAATCACTTTTATATCACTCACAGCGCACTGTGGCAAAACGATGCAGACTGGGAGGGCTTTAAGTGGATAAGCCATGATGACAAAGACAACGGCATCATAGCATTCAGGCGAATTGATAAATCTGGCAACGAGATAATCGCAGTGTGCAATTTCTGCCCCGTAAAGCGCACCCGCTACCGACTTGGCTCGCCCGACGCCGCAAGCTGGAAGTGTGTATTTTCAAGTGACAAGCTAATCTTTGGCGGCAGTGGCTCACGCCCGGGCAAACCAAAGGTTAAAAATGTGCCCATGCACGGCTACGACAAATCAGTGGAGATTAGCGTGCCTGCTATGTCGGTGCAATATTATGAAATCGAACAATAGTATAGTTTCAATAAAATTTTTAGGAGGCGTATCACAATGATCAGAGGAAAAAGCAAAGAATGCATAGCAATGCTTCTTGCAGGCGGACAAGGCAGCAGGCTCAAGGTACTTACGGCGGCAACAGCAAAGCCCGCAGTTCCTTTTGGGGGGAAATACCGCATTATCGACTTTCCTCTTTCAAACTGTGTCAATTCAGGCATTGACACAGTGGGCATTATGACACAATATCAGCCGCTTGAGCTCAATGACTACATAGGCACAGGCTCACCATGGGGCCTTGACCGCAATTTTGGCGGTGTTCACATTTTGCCGCCATATTCTCAAAGCTCAAAGAGCGAATGGTACAAGGGCACAGCTAATGCAATATATCAGAACATCAATTTTGTGGACAGATATGACCCTGAGTATGTGCTCGTGCTCTCAGGTGACCACATCTACAAAATGGACTACGAAAAGATGCTTCGTTATCACAAAGAAAAAGGCGCCGAATGCACCATTGCAGTGCTTGATGTGCCCCTTGAAGAGGCATCGCGCTTTGGCATCATGAACACCCGCGATGACGATTCCATTTATGAATTTGAAGAAAAGCCAAAGAATCCCAAGAGCACCAAGGCTTCAATGGGTGTGTATCTGTTTGACTGGCAGCTGCTCAAAAAATATCTCATCGAAGACGAAGCAAACCCTGACTCTTCCAATGACTTTGGCAAAAACATAATCCCCAACCTCCTTGCCGACGGCAAAAAGCTCTTTGCTTATCAGTTTGACGGCTACTGGAAAGATGTGGGCACCATTGCAAGTCTTTGGGAAGCAAACATGGATTTGCTCGACCCCAATGTTCCCATTGAACTCAAAGACAAAAACTACAAAATCTACGCCCGCAACTATGCCGAGCCGCCCACTCTCATCACCAAAACTGCCGAAATCAACAATTCCTTTGTGGCAGAGGGCTGCACCGTAAAAGGCAGCGTGAAAAACTCCATAGTTTCCACAGGCTGTAAGATTGCCGAAGATGCCATTGTAATTAACAGCGTTCTCATGCCCGATGTGGAAATCAAAAGCGGTGCTGTTGTCAAATATGCCATCATCGGTCAGGAAAGCGTCATAGGCATGAATGCTCATGTGGGCGAGATTCCGCCCGAGGGCGACTCAGCCCAAAAGGACATTTGCGTTATAGGCAGAGATACAGTTGTGGCTTCGAATGAAACCGTGACACAATAAAAGGGGGTTATGCAAAATGAAAATGACAGGTATTATTTTTTCCAATGTATATGACACATCGCTTGGTGATCTCACCATGAAACGAACTGTTGCGTCTCTTCCCTTTGGCGGTAGATACCGTCTGGTTGATTTTGTGCTTTCCAACATGGTCAACTCTAATATTTCGTCAATAGGTCTTATCACCAAATACAACTACCAATCACTCATGGACCATCTCGGTTCGGGCGCTGAGTGGGATCTGAGCCGCAAAAATGCAAGCTTCTATATTCTGCCGCCTTTTGCATCGGGAGCCACCAATGTATACAGGGGCAATCTTGAGGCTCTTTCCAATGCGGTGCAGTTCTTGCAGTCAAACAAGCCCGACTATGTGGTAATGTGTGACACTACCGTAATCTGCAATATAAACTATCAAAAAGCTCTCGCATCTCATGTGGCATCGGGCGCAGCGGTCACAGTCATTGCAAGCCGCGACCTGAAAGCATATGAAAGTGTAGACTCTGACCTCATACTCACCAAAGACGAAAACGGCAAAGCCACAGACCTTGCCATTGGCAATGACCTTGGCGATGATTCGCTCATCGGCATGGGCATGTTTATTGTAGAGCGCAAGTTCCTTATCAGCGTTATCAACAACTATGTGGCACGCGGCCGCTACAGCTTTGAAAAAGACTTTTTGCTCTCGCGCTTTGCCGACGACAGCATCAACATCAATGTGTATGAATTTAAAGGTCCTGTGCTTCGCAACCACAGCATACTTTCTTATTTCAAAAACAACTTCCGCATTATGGACGAAGCCATCCGCGAAGATATCTTCTCAGCAAAATCACCCATCTATACCAAGGTGCGCGATGAAGCTCCCACCTACTATGCCGACACCTCAAGCGTTAATGACAGCGTGATTGCCGACGGCTGTGTTATAAAGGGCAAGCTTGAAAACACTGTGGTGTTCCGTGATGTAACTGTTGAAGAAGGCGCCAAAATCAAAAATTCCATCATTATGCAGGGCACAGTGGTGGGCAGAGGTGCCAAAATTGAAAATGCAATACTAGACAAAGATGTGACTATATCCGACGGGGCAACTCTTATTGGCGGTTCAACCTCGCCTGTTATTGTTCACAAAGGAGATACAATATAACACCCGAAAGGAATGACCAACTATCATGAAAATACTTTATGCAACTAGCGAGGCTGCTCCTTTTGCCAAATCGGGCGGTCTGGGCGATGTGATGGGGGCACTGCCTCCTGAGGTTTCGCGCCACGAGGGCACCGAGGTGGCTGTGATAATGCCTTACTATAGCAAAATAAAAAACAACCCCGACCTTAAAATTGAATATGTGACCAGCTTTTATATGCCGCTTGCATGGAGAAGCTGCTATGTGGGCATATTCAAAGCAGAGGTTACCACCAAGGCATCAGGCCGCCGCAAAAGCTCCAAGGTGACCTACTATTTCTTCGACAACGAGTCATATTTTGACCGTGATGTACTCTATGGCTATAATGATGACGGCGAGCGCTTTGCTTACTTTTCAAAGGCTGTGCTTGAAGCATTGGTGCATCTTGATTTTGAGCCCGACATCATCCATTGCAATGACTGGCAGACAGGTTTTGTGCCGCTGTTTTTAAAAGCTTTATACCGCGATGTGCCTAAGCTTTCAAATGTGCGCACGGTATTCACCATTCACAACATTGAATATCAGGGCAAATCTTTGCCAAGCTTTCTTAGTGAAGTGCTCGGAGTTGACGAATCATGGCGCAATGTGTGCACACAAGGTCACATGATAAATGCTATGAAAACGGCAATCGTGCTTTGTGACAAGCTCACTACCGTGTCGGAAACATATGCCAACGAGCTGCGCTATGCATATTTTGCACATGGCCTTGAGGCAATAATTGCCGAAAACCAATACAAAACCTGCGGCATCGTAAACGGCATCGACACTGCACTTTTTAACCCCTCAACCGATAAACATCTTGATTTCAACTACAAGCCCTCTGCTCTTGCAGGTAAGGCAAAGTGTAAGGCTCAGATGCAGGAAATGCTCGGTCTTCCGGTGAGAGACGATGTGCCTATGGTTGCCATGATAACCCGACTTGTGGCGCACAAGGGTCTGGAGCTTGTGGAATGGGTGGCAGATAACCTCTCCACAATGGGCATTCAGTTTGTTGTGCTCGGCACAGGCGATCCAAAATATGAAGAAATGTTTAAGTTCCTTGCCTATGTGCATCCCGACTCGGTGTCTGCCAACATTATGTTTGACCCTGCTTTTGCCAACAAACTCTATGCAGCGTCTGACTTTTTCCTCATGCCGTCAAAAAGCGAGCCTTGCGGACTTTCGCAGCTCATTGCCATGCGCTACGGCTCTGTGCCGATTGTGAGAGAAACGGGCGGCCTGGTAGATACCATTGCTCCGCTCAACACTGAGACCTTAGAGGGCAGAGGCTTTACCTTCAAGGTGTTCAATGCGCATGATATGCTTGGCGCAGTGGAGAGAGCAGCAGAGTTTTTCAAAGACAAAGCAAAGCTCAAAGCGCATCGCTCTGCTATCATGAGAATAGACTCAAGCTGGAAAATCCCTGCCGAAAAGTATATGGGATTATACAACGAATTGGTATAAATCTTCTATTATATGTTCTTATTGAACAAATTTGGAAAAGAATAGAAGGTAGATTTACTGCACTATTTCTGTAGATATTTTTCTTTCTTTTTGTTATAATATAAACTAAAGACGCTCTATCAAAATGCAGCTTTTGGCTGCATTTTGTATTTCGAAACAGAAAGGAAACAGAAAATGGATCAGAAAACAGCTCTTTCGCTTGTAGACGAAAAATGCAAAAAACAATTCGGCTGCAGTATAAGCGAAGCAACAAAGCAGCAGGCCTACAAAACCCTCTGCCTTGTTGTAAAGGATATTCTCATAGATAAAAACATCGAGTTCACCAAATCAGTAAAAGACAAAGAAGAAAAACAGGTTTATTATATGTCGATGGAGTTTTTGGTTGGTACTTCACTTCGCAACAACATCTCCAACTTAAAGCTCGAAAAGCCCTT
>JAFVSB010000080.1 GCA_017503945.1 Clostridia bacterium | reverse complement strand
TGATTCGGGATCAACTTTGATTCCGTCAACCAATCCTTTGAGATATGAAAGTTGATTTGAAATATTTTCCATAATATTATCCTTTCAAACTGTCAAAATGACAAATTATACTCTTTCCATATATTCCCCTGTTCTTGTGTCAACTCTGATAACAGTGCCTTCATCAACAAAAAGCGGAACCTGAAGAACATAACCTGTTTCAAGAGTTGCGGGCTTTGTAGCACCTGTAGCGGTATCACCCTTGAAGCCGGGTTCGGTTTCTGTAATTGTAAGTTCAACAAAGTTCGGAGGTTCTACACCGAAAACCTTGCCCTTGTAGGAAAGAACTTTAACAACCATGTTCTCTTTTACGAATTTGAGAGAATCTCCAAGTTGATCAGAATTGAGAGGCATCTGTTCATAACTTTCCTGATCCATGAAGTAATAGAGATCTCCATCGGAATAAAGATATTCATAATCCTTTCTTTCTATGTGAGCCTTAGGCATTTTTTCAGTGGGTCTGAATGTTTTTTCAACAACGCCGCCGGTGATTACATTTTTGAGCTTTGTTCTTACAAAAGCTGCGCCTTTGCCGGGTTTAACATGCTGGAACTCCACAATCTGAAATACATTGCCATCCAGTTCAAATGTGACACCGTTTCTGAATTCACCTGCTGATATCATAATATATACCTCCAAATTTTATTTCATATATAATAGTATTATAACTTAGTACAAGCAATATTGCAAGAGTTTTTTCATAAATTATGACAATAATGTCAAATTTTATCGATTTGTGCCTATCTTTATAAGCTCTTTGGGCGAATGGGTAAGATTGATGCAGCCCTTGTCTGTAACCACTACCAAATCCTCTATTCTCACTCCGCAAAACCCTGGAATGTATATGCCGGGCTCCACTGTGACCACATTGCCCCGCTCAAGAGGTTTTTGATTTCTGGGCGAAAGACTTGGTGATTCGTGAACATCAAGCCCAACACCATGACCAAGAGCATGGCCGAATCTGCCGCTATAGCGCTCATTTATTATGTTACGGGCGCTTGCATCAACCTCTGAGGCTATAGCACCGCTTTTTATCATAGAAATCGCTTTAAGCTGAGCAGACAGCACTGTGTTATACACATCTTCACACTCCTTGCTCACATTGCCTATTGCCACTGTGCGTGTCATATCGCTTGCGTATCCTCCCACAACACAGCCAAAGTCCATGACCACAAGATCTCCTTGGGCAAGCGTTCGCTCCGATGCTATGGCATGAGGCAGACTTCCCCTTTCGCCCGATGCCACTATGGTATCAAACGAGGTAGCTTCAGCGCCGTTTTGCTTCATGAAGCAGTCAAGCTCGGCTGCCGCCTGCTTTTCGGTCATGCCCTCTTTGAGCACACCAAGCATATATTCAAAGGCTTTGTCAGCAATAGCAGCTGCTTTGGCAATGGACTCTATCTCGCCTTCGTCTTTAACCTCGCGCCTCTTTAGCGCCATGTCACCAATGGGCACAAGACTTGAAACCTGCTTTGACACTGACACATATTCGGCATATGTCATGTGCTTGTCCTCGAAGCCAAGGGTGGCACCGCCACCAAGAAAACCAGAGAGCCTGGTTGCTGTGATGTCACACACATCAAACCCCTTACACACATCAGCAGCATACTCGCTGTAGCGCGAATCTGTGACCACTCGTATGCCTGAGTCACCTATGAGAAGATAACCCTCACCATTTTTAAATCCGCTGTAGTAGTGCATATTTTTGGGGTCAGTGATGAGCACATCGGTGAGACCCTTTTCCTTCATTGCAGCTATTAGTGCACAAACTCTGTTATTCAAGTGATATCATTTCCTTTTTTTAGCTATTTTCTTTTTGCAAAGATGCGCAATGGGGCACTCATGGCACACAGGCTTTGCCGCAGTGCACACCGCCCTGCCGTGATACACAAGCTGATGACAAAACCGAGTCTGATAATCAGGCGGCACGATTTTATCAAGGGCAAATTCTATCTTCACGGGGTCCTTTTCACTCACAAGTCCTATGCGGTTTGAAAGGCGGATTGCATGGGTATCGATGACAAGACCGGGCTTGCCGTATATATCACCAAGGATAAGGTTGGCCGTTTTTCGGCCAACTCCTGCAAGAGAGAGCAAATCCTCCATGGTATCGGGCACATTTCCCCCAAACACCTCGCATATTCTTGCCGACGAGGCTATGATATTACGCCCCTTTGAGCGAAAAAATCCACAAGAACGGATCATTTCGCAAAGTTCATCTTCATCTGCCGCGGCAAATTCATACACGCTCTTGTATTTTGCAAAAAGTGCAGGAGTAACAAGGTTCACCCTTGCATCGGTACACTGTGCCGAAAGCTGCACTGCCACTAAAAGCTGGTGCGGAGTGTCAAAATTGAGCGAACACTCAGCATCGGCATATACAGTGTCAAATATCTCTTTTATGGCTAAAACTGTTTCTTTTTTTGTCATAGTGCTCCTTATTCTTCGCTTTCTATCTCTGCCTTTATATCTATTGCAGGCACAGTGACATATTCTACATCGTTGGGAAGCGGTGCAGCTTCGATGTCTTCAAAAAGCTTTTCACCATATATATATCTTACATCAATAGGCTCAGTGTATACAGTTGTTTCTGATTTGATGTATTTTTCAAGTGCCGTTGCAGTTCCCTTAAGCTTCGCTTTTATTTTCACTCCACCATCAGCACTCACTGTGTCTTTGGTGACAGCTGAAAGGAGTACTGTGTGGCCTGAAGTGTTCTTTTTGATTTCGTCTTTATATTTAGGAGCAAGAACTAACGACACTTCCTTGGTGGTGTAGAGCTTGAATGTGACCTTGCAATATTCCACACTCTTGCCGAAAAGTGACGAGTCAATCAGGCTGCCGTCGCTATCTAAGAACATTATCTTGAGGCTTTTTTCACTGTCGGTCTCTTTGAGGGAACTATAGTTGAGCACTATGCGCGCTTTTTCGATTTTGTTTACTATAGAATAGGGACCTGTGACCTTGACTGTAAGGTTTTTGGTCTCCACATCTTCTATGGTATAGCCCTCCGGAAGTGAGCCTGTGGTTTTGAGGTCTATGTCAATGTCGTGCTGATTGATATTTTCAACATTGAATTTTATATTGCCCGGGCGAAGCTGTATTATGTCGACTCCTGAATATTGAGTCTCAACAGTGGGTCTCATGTTGTAGAGGCCCGCCTTGTCCACAGTTATCATGTCAAGAACACATGATATATCCTTTTTGCCAACCGATGATACCACACTGCGCTTGCCTCTGATTTTTACATCTATGGTAACTGTGCCATCAAGAATACCTTTATTGTTACCGCCAATGCTAAGTGAGCCATCATCAAAAAGCTTGCTCACATTTATGCAACTCACGGGTACATCTTCTACCCACATTTCATGGGTGGGTCTCACCTCGTATGCCACATATGCCCAAATGAGAACTGCAGCTATCACAGACAAAATAGCGTAGAAGGTATTAGATTTTAAAATGTTTTTCATTTTTTCTTCACCGCCCACGAGAAAATTTTATCTTTTTTGATTTTGCCTATGTTTTCTGAAGGCTTGTCACTTTCGAGGATTGCATTTATATCGCGCTTGAGGGCAGAGGGAGTGTAATCCCTTTTGATGCTGCCGTTGAGTGCCAGTGAGATAGTGCCGGTTTCTTCCGATACTACGATTGAAATGCAATCTGCCACCTCCGACACACCTATTGCGGCACGGTGACGGGTGCCAAGCTCTTTAGAAAAGCCTTTATTTTCTGTGAGAGGCAAAAAGCAGGCTGCCGCCTTTATGCGATTGTCACCAATTACAACAGCACCGTCGTGCAAAGGAGTATTTGGCACAAAAAGGTTTATAAGAAGCTGGGCAGATATGCGCGAGTCTATAGCTGTGCCGCTTGCCATTATATCACCAAGCTTTGTGCTTCGCTCAATCAAAATGAGCGCACCTGTCTTGGAAGAGGCAAGCTTTGACACTGCACTGCAAATCTCGCCTATGTCATTTTCTTCGGCATCGTCATTGATTTTGATAATTTTGCGCATTGATGCAGTGCCCACCTTCTCCAAAGTTCGCCTCAGTTCAGGTTGGAAGATGATGAGTATGGCAATAAGACCGATTTGCAGCGTGCTTTCTAAAAGAAAGTTAATGGCATTTAGCTGCAGAATTCCTGATATATACATGAATACAACAACCACAATAATGCCCTTGATGAGCTGAGAAGCTCTTGTTTCGCGAATAAGCTTTATGCCATGGTAGATGACAAAAGCAACTATGGCAATGTCGATAAAATCTGTAATTTTGAGAATTCTAAGATTATTAAAGAGAGTAGTAAAAAATTGTCCCATTATGTATCACCTCTAAGCATTTTACTGCGCATTATTTCATAAAGCATCACCGTGAGAGCTGTTGCCACATTGAGTGATTCTGCCCTGCCTTGCATGGGTATTGTGAGCCTCTGGGTGCAAAGTGCGGCAATCTCAGGCCGTATGCCGTTGGCTTCATTACCCATCACAAGCACCGTTTTGCCGCTATAGTCTTTAGCAAAGCACGGCTCGGCATCTTTTGGGAAGGTGCCTGCAATGCAAAAACCGCTTGATGCAAGCTTGGACAAAGTGGCCACGGGGTCATCGTCAATGTAGATGGGCACACTCAAAAGACTTGCCATGGTAGATCGCACAACCTTTGGATTGAAAATGTCCACACAACCTTTGGACAAAATGATAGCATCGGCGCCCAAAGCATCACACGAACGGATGATGGTGCCCATGTTGCCGGGGTCTGTAACCGAATCAAGGTAGACCACAGTTTGTACATGGTTGTGATTCATTTCACTTGTGCCAAGCAGCGCATAGTTGATAACGGCAAGAATGCCCTGAGAGTTCACTGTGAGCTTTAGCTCATCAAACAGACAAGCCTTTAGCTCATAAACCTTTAAAGAGCCAAAATCCAAAGAAAAATCACTGCCCTCACACACAAGCACACATTCCACATCGGCACCGTTGGAGATTGCATCACCAACAGCGCGCAAGCCCTCGGCAATATACTGAGAGTTTTTGATGCGACCGCTGCGCGAGTGAAGCTTCTTTACATGTTTGTACAAAGGATTAGAACTGCTTTCTATTCTGATAGTCATCTGATAATCCTCACAAGTATAATATATTTTTATTATACTACAAAGTGCTCTGTAGCACAAGTATATTTTTTACCCGAGAATGTATTTTTATCATGTCGATGTGAAATAATACCAATCAGACTCCAAAGTATCATAAATTATTGTTTAGTGATTTATCAAAGGGGGATATTTTCCCCCTTTCATACCCCCTTTAGCCGCTAAATTTAATAATTCGGGAATTTTTCAAAAGCCATGCGCACGCAACGACGCGCAAAAGCTATTTGCGCCGTTGCTGCAAGCGCATACAGCATAGGAAACTGTTTTTGTGTATGCGCTTGCACGC
>JAFVSB010000079.1 GCA_017503945.1 Clostridia bacterium | reverse complement strand
GAGCAATATCTGACGGTGAACCATCGCTATTGCGCAAAAGAGAGAGAGCAAGGTGTTCAAAATCGGAAAAATCGATGGTGTTTTTTTCGCGCTTGGCCTCAGCATATATCTCCCCAAGCTCAGATGCAAGCTCTGAGAGCTTTTTTACATATGCTGCCACATGGGCATTGTCGGCAATGATGGCATCTTCACTCAGGCACAGATATTTTTTGATGATGGAATTTTCGGCAAATTTTTTGGCTTCGTCTCTCTTCTTTTTGAGAGCGGTGCGAAGCGACTCGGGGCATTTGGCACTGCGCCAGTTTTCGTAGCTTATGTTGTCAAAAGCTTCCCTGATGGCGCTATAGCTTGAGTGAGAGAGCGCATCGCATATCTTTGCGCGCTCTGCTGTAAGAAAATTGCGGGTTATTTGCGTGTCTTCATTATTCCCACACATTTCAAGCATGGCATCATACTTTTTGATAAGATAATTGCCTGCAAGTGATGTGCAATGAAGCAAAAACTCAAGCGCCTGAGGTGAATTGTCATTGTATGAATTATGCAGTGAAGCAAGCCATGCTTCGCTGTCGGGCATGGTGCGTGAAAAGTCATAAATTGAAATCAGAAGCTCCGCTACCGAATTGTCGCGCTTGTCGGAATAATCGGACACCAATGAGGCAAAAATGGCGTCATCACTATTATAGTGATTGTCAAGCACTTTTTCGGCTGCGGCTTTTTTCATGATGTTCACATCGGTCTGGTCGCAGATTTTTACCGCGGGGTCTATGCCCAGAATGTAGAAATATTTGCGGATAAGGTCAAGGCAAAAGCTATGAATGGTGGAAATGTGAGCATATGGCAGCTTGAGAAGCTGATTAGAAAGACGCGGATTTTCCTCCTCTTCGAGCTTTTCCATAATCTTTTTCATAACGCGCTCTTTGATTTCAGAGGCGGCAGCCGAGGTGTAGGTGACAACGAGGATTTTGTCTATATCTACAAAATCATCATCACTGGTCAGACGGCGCAAAATCCGCTCTGCCATAACGGCGGTTTTGCCAGAGCCTGCTGCAGCCGACACTATCATGTCGGAAACAGGGAGCTCGATGGCGTTTTGTTGTTCTTTAGTCCATTGCACCGCTCAGACCTCCTTTTTATTTACAGCATCAAAAAATGTGGATTTGGAATAACTTTCAAGAGTGCGGCATTCGCCGTTTTTGCCGTCTTCAAAATTGCATATGGTAACATATGGGCAATAGGCGCAAGGCGATGAAGAGGTGGTTGTGTATGGATTGATGTTGATGTAGCCATCTGCCATTGCGTTGGCACTTGCACTGACAATGGAGTTCACATAGTCACCAAGCACACGGAACTGTGAAGAAGAGAGTTTGTTGGTAATTTTTACACTGCCTTTTGAAAACGCCGAAAGCACATGTGCATCCTCTGCAACAACGCCGTCCATTGGCTCGGCAATATAAGTGAGAGATTCAAGCTCTTCTTTATCTTCCCTGTTTTTATCGGGCGAGGCGGGGCTTAGTATTCTGAAATAAAGTGCTCCTGCAGGGTGAGAATTGGGCGTTTTGTCCACAAGGGCGTTAAGGTACACCAAAAGCTGCACATCGAGCCCATAGAACACATCGGTGAATTTGAAGGTTTTGTTGCCCGTCTTATAGTCCACCACTCTGATGAAGGTGCCATCTTCATTGATGAACGAATCGGCACGGTCAATTTTGCCCGTGATTTTGACCTTTTTACCGTTGGCAAGACAAAGCTCAATGCAGCCGATGTTGTCATCATCAAACACAATTTCATTGCCAAGGGGCACAAAGGCAGAATTTATGATGTGGTCTCTGAGAGCCATCAGTGACGAAACTATAGAAGCTTTGAGGCGCATTACAGAAAAAATCTCGCGCTTGGTGATCTCGCCGCTTTTTTCGCTAAGCTCTGCTATGTAGGCATCGAGGTGTGATGAGACCTCGGCTTCAAAATATGCTTTGTCAGCCAGACGCAAAGAATCGGGCGAAGATTCGAGCTTGATGAAGACATTTTCGATTATGGAATGAATGAGAGTGCCGATGTCGGTGCTTTCCATGCCAAACTCCTTGCGAGGTTTCAGACCGAGCATGTATTCAAGATAATATGAATACCGGCACGCGTTGTAGCGCTGAAGACGCGATATGGTGGTGTAAAATTCATCACCAAAAAGACCCGACACAAGCTCCGGTGACAATCGGGTAAGCTGAGATGATGAATCAACAAGACGGTTTATAAGACGGATTTTTTCATCGGATTGGGTGTCTACAAGATATTTATAAACATCTTTCCATGCATCATCGGCAATTTCACCGCGCGTGATGAGTGCAGCCGACTTTGCAAGAAAATCCACCGCCTCTGACTCGGCATAGAAGGTGTGGGCAGTCGAATTGGATAACTTACCCTCAATGCGCAATGACGGGAACATTTTTTGCAAAAGAAGCACAACAAAAGCGGGGCGCACTGCGTTGAAATCACTGTCTGATGCTGGGTATGACACACAAAGCATACTGTCGGGATGAGTGAACACGCTGTATATCTGAAAGCGATCAAAATATGCGCGCTCATCAGATGGTGGTGCAAGATTTATGGCAGCATCGGAAAGGAGCTGCTTTTCGGCATCGGTGATGATGCTCTGCACAGAACCTGTGCTTGGAAATGAGCCGTCTATTGCACCTATGACGAATTGGTATCTGACCTTTTCGCTCTTGCTGCGCATAAGGTCACCTATGACCACCTCATCGAGCGAGGTGGGAATGATGCCTGTTTTTTGCTGAGCGAGAGCTGTGGTGAGATAGCGGCGATAGTCTGCAAGGTTGACTGTTTTGTCACCAAGAATGTAGACAAGAGTGTCAAAAACCTCAATGAGAGTCTTCCACACATTTTCATATTGGCGCGCAAGGTATTGGTTACCCTGATTTTTAAAATAGCTTATATACTCCCCTATCCGCTTGTCAAAGCCCGTTTTAACAAGGTATGAATATATATTTTCGGTGATAAAGCGCACGGTGTTTCTGCCCTTTATCTTGTCATGCAAAGTGGCAAGGGAGAGTATGTATTCTTGCCTGATAGAATTTATGGCAGCTTTTTTTGCTTCGTCATCCTGGGCATAGGCATCGAGCGTTTTGGCAAAGCGTTCATCATTTAGCCATGTGTTTTTGCCGGCTCGGGTTGCGGTGATGAAATTGTCAACACAGCACACCGCATCGCGCTTAGCCTTGATGCAGCCTGATTTGAGAAAATTAATTACACACTCCGGGTTATATTGACCAAGATATACATCTAAAATATTGGTGACAAATGAAACAATGGCGTGGTCAAGCACCATGACCTTTTCATCTATAAAATAAGGGATTTTATAGGTGTCGAAGGTGGAACGGATAATGTGAGCATAGGCTTCGGTATCGGCACAAACCACACTAATGTCGCGATAGCGTGCGCCGTGATTTCTCACAAGGTCGAGAATTCTATGGGCAAGTGAGCTGACCTCTGCGTAGGGGTTTTCGTGTGTAGACAGGCAAAGCCTGTTGCATTCTCCCCTGAAAGCCTCGCTCTTTTGGGCATAAAGATTTTTTTCGAGAAATTCAAGCTCTGCGCTGTCATAGTAGCTGCCCGAAAGTCTGATGCTCGGAAGCTGACGGCAGCCTCTGGTGCGGCAAGCCGCTGAAAGCTGGGCGGCAGCGAGATTGGTGACCTTAAAAAGGGAGGAATATCGAGGGTCATCATCAAGACAAAATGTCACATAAACACACTTTGCCTGAGATGCTATGATGGATATGATGTTTTTTTCCTGAGGGGTGAATGACGAAAATTCATCGAACATAAAAGTAATGCCCTCATAAGGGCGATGCTTTTCGAGATTGGCAGCGAGAATGTCGAGATTGTCATCAGAATCACTGAATCGGGTTTCAAGACGGGTCTGATATTGTGAGTATATATTGGCAAGGTCAGTGAGTTTGAGAGATAAAGCTTCACTATTGACCTTTTCAGCTGCCAAAGCGAGATCATCGGGAGATATCATATATTTTTTGAACTCGGCAATTTCATCACTGCACACATCTACAAAGCCGTTTTGCTCAGCAATTGACTTATAATAGCCAAGTGGAATATCTGCAAGGATTTCTGATACGATGAGGCTTTTGCCCATGGAGCTAAGCTGCCTTTTGCCCGAAGGATATTGCGAATTGATGCGCTTGCACATTCTGTCAAACGACAAAACCTCCGCCTGACCGAGTGCAATGTGGCCAACAGCTGAGATGAGGCGTCTTTCGGCAATGTGGGTAAACTGTTCGGGCACAACAACAATAAGGGGCATGTTCATGCCCACAAGCTCTGCTGATTTTTCGGATATATATTTAGTTTTGCCGCTATGGGCGCGGCCGTAAATAAACTGAAAATCCATGTGATTACCTCTTGAAAATATCTTTGGTTTAATTATACGGTTTGGAGTGTTTTTTGTCAAGTTAGCGAGCTGTTATAAATTATTGTTTAGCTGCATACTGCTTGCCAATGCTTTTAGATATTCTCTTCGAAAACTGGCTTCGGCTTCGCCTGCAGAGGTTTTCTCCGAGAACATCCAAAATCATTGACGGCAGGTTTGGGTGTGCTTTTGCAGCGACTCTGCAGAAACGGCAAGCTCTGCTTGCTGTTTCGAAGCCGAAGCGGAAAAAGTATACCCAAACCTGCGAAGTGCATTATTTGCTAAACAATAATTTATCTTACAATTTAACAACAAAAAAGATACAAAGCAAAGCTTTTGAAAAACTATGCTTTGTATCTTTGAATGATACCAATAATCTGCCCTGACAATATGACTGTGACAAGCGAATATATGAGCCTTGAAAACGGAATGTAGGTAAGAGACAAGGCAAGAACCACAAGGTCGGTTATTATGTACACGGTTTCAATGCTGCAATGGAATTT
>JAFVSB010000078.1 GCA_017503945.1 Clostridia bacterium | reverse complement strand
TGGTTACTTCTACCTTGATCATCAGGGCAAAATAGCATATTATAAAGAAAGCAAAGGCAATGCACCCTACAAGCTCGCAGTGCGCTACAACACAAAAGACAAAGGCTTTGGAAGCGTATATAGCTTGCAGGTGTTTGAAAAAGGCGAGAGCGAATTCACCGAATATGTGCTCAATGATAATGTAAGTGTAAACGGTGACAGAGTAACTGCAACCGAAGCTATTGCTCACCTTGAAGCAAATGCTCCCAAAGACTACACAGGCAGCTATGACAACTACATCATTCAGCCTGTAAGACTCAGCACCAACTCCAAGGGCTATGTAAATGCAATTGACTGCTTGGATTCTGCCAATGACTATGAAGCAGGCCACATTGTTCCTGCCAAGTTTGTAAACTCTGAAAATTCCGACGCTGCAGCATTTGCAAACGGTGGTGAACTCAAATATGTCAAGAGCGTTAAAGCGTTCAACCACGGCAGTTCTGCACAGTTCAGAATTCCATCATCTATTATATTTGCAGTTCCCCATGACATAACCAAAGAAAGTCAGTATAAGATATACACCTCTTCGTCTTTTGAAGACAACGGCATGTATTGTGTAGAACCCTATGACATGGATGGCAAAAGTGCAGGTGCAGTTATCTATTACCTTGGCTCCGGTGAAACAACTCTTGCCAAGATTTATACAGACACTCCTGTAAGCATCATCAAATCTGTATCTTCTACTTTAGATAAAGATAAGAACACAGTTATGTCTGTATCTTATTACAACACCGATGGCACAGAAAAAACCACCATCTGTGACAATGATGTTGAGCTTGACTACCTCGATAGTCTCGAAGCAGGCGACATGGTTAAGCTTGCTATCACCGATGGCAGAATCACCAAGATTGATGCAGTGTATGTGTCGGGTGTTATGTATGATGATACCGCTGATTTTGTAGGTTCTGGTCTTAACCACATTTCAAGAGATTATCCTGCACAAAATAAAGATGATTATTATCAGGTTTTAGTTGGTGCAATAAACACCTTCGACTATGAAGGCAAGTTTGTTGAGGTAATTCCTTCTCTCATAAGCACTGATGAAATAAAAGAAGAAAATCTCGTGCAGCTTTCACTCAGCAGCAGTGCAAAATACTATAAGCAGGCTAAGAACGGTGATGTTATCGAAGCACAATACAGCGAATTTGCAAACAACACCTTCGAAAGCAATAAGACTTCCCCCAACCGCGTTGTTACAATCATCATGGATCAGCAGATTGTTGCAATGTATCTTATCCCTGCAGCTGAATAATTAATTTTCAATCAAAAAAGTTGACGCATTTTTGCGTCAACTTTTTTTGTATACAAAATATTAAATCAGGAAATAATTAGAAATGACAAAAACAAAAGAAACAGGCTGATTATCCACGCTTTTTCCCGAAATATTTTTGGTATATTCTCATTATTTACGAATAATATTATTATAGCTTACTACATATCAAAACTTATGAAAGGATGGTTCAATTGACAATGGATAATATTAATGTAAATAATGAAGCTTCTCTCAGGGGCACAGTGGAGGGAGAGCTGAGTTTCAGCCATGAAATATACGGCGAGGCTTTTTATAGCTTTGTGATGAAGGTTATGCGACTGTCAGATATTTGCGATTATATCAATGTGACTGTTTCAGAAAGATTGATTCAAGGCATGAACCTTTCCCATGGATGTGTTGTATCGGTAAATGGTCAATTCCGTTCCTACAATAACTATTGCGAAACAGGTAACCGCCTCATTCTTACCGTTTTTGCCAGAGATATTGAAGTTTGCAATGAGCTCGAATCCGAGTATGACGGCCACAATCCCAACTCAATATATCTCAACGGCTTTTTGTGCAAAGCGCCTGTATATCGCACCACACCTTTTGGCAGAGAAATCACCGACCTTTTAATTGCCGTAAACCGAGCCTACAACAAATCAGACTACATTCCATGCATAGCATGGGGCAGAAATGCAAGGTATTCGTCGGGATTTAGTGTGGGAGATAACATTAAAATATGGGGGCGAATCCAGTCAAGAGAATATCAAAAAAGAATATCAGAAGATGAATCTGTCACAAAGACAGCCTATGAAATTTCCATATCTAAAATGGAGGTAACATCTGCAGCGGCAAGTGTGTCTGATGCAGAAATAATCTGATTTTTTTGTAAAAATATACCTCGCATACAAGACTCTTTTGTGCACACAATAGATATTGCAAAGTGAATTTGCAATTATTTTTCAAGGAGAGTTTTAGTTATGTCAAGAAAGAATGTAGTTCCTGAAGCTAAAGAAGCTATGGAAAGATTCAAAATGGAAGCAGCATCTGAAGTTGGCGTTAATCTCAAACAGGGTTATAACGGCGACTTAACTTCCAAGCAGGCAGGTTCTGTTGGCGGTCAGATGGTTAAAAAAATGATCAAATCCTACGAGGAATCCATGAAATAACAGCTTTTGCTGATATTTGATGATACTTCAGACTCATAGTCTGCAAAAATACCGGAATAGTCTATATTGACTGTCCGGTATTTTTGCATAAATATAAAATGTTAAAGGAGACATTCACATGTGTTCTATTTGTGCAATAGCAGATTTCACCACCAATGAAAAGCTAAACCCCGGAATTCTAGCAATGATGGGCAAGACCATGAAGCATAGAGGCCCTGATGACACAGGCATGTATCTTGGCAGAAATGTAATCATGCATCATAACCGCCTTGCCGTTATGGACATAAGCGGCGGCAAGCAGCCAATGACCGCCATATGCAACGATAGGAAATATACAATCGTATATAATGGCGAGATATACAACACCGATGAGCTGAAATCCAAGCTCAAAGAGCATGGAGCTCACTTTTCTACAAGCTGTGACACCGAGGTCGTATTGTGGTCATACATAGTGTGGGGGCAATCTTGCGTGGACTATCTCAACGGCATATTTGCTTTTGCTGTGTATGATGAGTCTGCAAGATGCCTTTTCATGGCAAGAGACCGCTTTGGTGTTAAGCCGTTTTTCTATAGCTTTTTGGGCTCAACTCTGCTTATCGCTTCCGAAATAAAAGCGCTCCTTGCGCATCCCCTCATAAAACCCAAGGTGGACAAAACAGGTCTTTGGCAGCTTCTTTTTTTATCGCCCGTGTCGCTCAATTCGTCATCTGTGTTCAAAGATATCTATCAGCTTGCCCCGGGCGAAAAAGCACTCTTTAGCGCCGATGGCTTTAAGATAGAAAAATACTGGCAACTCACCGCCGAGCCTTTTTGCGATTCAAGGGAAGCTGCCATCTACAAAACCAAGGAGCTGCTTGTCGATAGCATCAAGCGCCAGCTTCGCTCCGATGTGCCTCTTTGCGAATTTTTATCGGGTGGGCTTGATTCTTCAGCAATCACAGCCGTAGCGTCAAAGGCATGCCGCGAAAAAGGCGAAAAAACCGACACATATTCCTTTGAGCACGAGGGCAACAAAGAAAATTTCAAAAGCTCTCTGTTTCAGCCTCAGGGCGATGATGAATATGCCACAGGCCTTGCCGATTTTCTTTGCACCAGCCACACAGTGCTCACCGCCCCTGCCGACAAGGTTGCCGATGCCCTTTTAGCTTCGGTTGATGCTCGCGATTTCCCCGGTCAGGCAGATATTGATTCGTCGCTTTTGTATTATTGCCGCGAAGTAAAAAAACGCCACACGGTCGCTCTTTCGGGCGAATGCAGTGACGAGCTCACGGGAGGGTATCCGTGGTTTTATCGCGAAGAAATGCTAAAGCGCGACTTTTTCCCATGGATACACGAGCCATATGCGCGCATTTCGCTTTTTAAATCAGAGCTTGCCATGCCGCGCGAGGGCTATCACTATATTTGTGAGCGATACCGCGAAGACAAAGCCACCTACAGTATCCTCGATGATGATAGCGATGAAATGAAAAACTCGCGCATTGCCACCAATCTTTCGGTGCGATATTTCATGACCTCGCTTTTAGAGCGCAAAGACCGCATGAGCATGGCAAGCGGGGTAGAAGTGCGGGTTCCATTTGCCGACCACCGCTTTGCCCAGTATGTATATAATGTGCCATGGAGCATCAAATTTGAAGGCGGCGTAGAAAAGGCGCTGCTGAGAAACGCCATGTCCGATTTTTTACCATCATATATCACTCAGCGCAAAAAAAGTCCCTATCCCAAGAGTCACAATCCTGAGTATGAAAAGCTTGTCACATCAATGCTGCAATCAGAGCTTGCACGCAAAGACTCCCTGTTTTTGGAGCTCATAGATTCTGCCAAGCTTTCACAAATGCTCTCTTCTCAGGGCACCACATGGTTTGGCCAGCTCATGGCAAAGCCTCAGCTCATTGCGTGGCTGGTTCAGCTTGCCTATTGGCTCGATAAATATAACATTGTGATCGTATAGTGTGACAGGACTCGAACTAACATTGGTTTCACATGACAAATTTACCTGAAACTACAGTAAATTCCTTGAAAATACGCCTGTATTCCCTGCGTAATTTACTTTGTTTCAAGAAAATTTGTCTATGTGAAACTGCCAAGCACCTGACAACTTGAAAATTTTATTAAGATTATAGCGCGGCAGGTTGAAGGCGGGCTGACGCCCGTCAAAACCGACAAGCTGAAAGCTTTTAAAATTTTCAGTTGTCAGGCAGTGAGAGTTCGAATCCTGTCACACTAATCACAAATAAATTTCACAAAAGATTAACCCTGCAGATGTCATATAATATGAAACCATACAGTATTGAAAATTTTTTATTGATTTTTTTTCTCCTTTGTTGTATTATAGTAGAGTAATTTACAATCTTAAAAGAAGGAGCCAAATTTATGAAAAAGATTTACGAAGGTAAAACAAAAAATGTTTACAGCCTCGAAAATGGTAATGTAATGCTCGAATTCAAAGATGATTGCACAGGCAAAGACGGCGTTTTTGATCCCGGTGAAAACAGCGTTGGTCTTAAAATTGAAGGCATAGGTAAGGCAAACCTCAGAACCTCTGTTTATTACTTCGACCTTCTTAAAAAAGCAGGCATCAAAACTCACTATGTAAGTGCCAATGTTGATGAAGCTACAATGGAAGTTCTCCCCGGCAAGGTTTTCGGTCATGGCCTTGAAGTTATATGCCGCCTTGTTGCCACAGGCAGCTTCATTCGCAGATATGGTGAATACATAGCCGACGGCACAGTTTTGGAGGGCGGTTATGTAGAATGCACTTTCAAAAATGACGCTCTCGGTGATCCCCTTGTTACAGGCGAAGGTCTTGCCGCACTTGGCATCATGACACCAGAAATGTTTGAAAGCATGAAGGAGCAGACTCTCAAGATTACCAAAATTGTAGCTGATGATCTCAAAACAATTGGTCTTGACCTTTGGGATATCAAATTCGAATTTGGTTATAATAATGATGAAGTTATTCTCATTGATGAAATTGCATCGGGCAATATGCGCGTTTATAAAGACGGCAAAATCGTTGACCCCGTAGAGCTTACAAAGCTTATTTTAAACAGATAATCTATTTAAAAGCAGAACGAAATAAAATCGTTCTGCTTTTGTTTTGGGTAAATAAAAAAATACACACTCTGATGAGTGTGTATTTTTTTGGAGCTGTTGAGCAGACTTGAACTGCCGACCTCTTCCTTACCAAGGAAGTGCTCTACCTGCTGAGCTACAACAGCGCGTCTCACAAGTGTGTATTATATCAAAATATGCTTGCATTGTCAATACCTTTGTGAGATTTTTTTAAAAAATGTTTATTTGCCTATAAACATCTGTGTCCAGTAGTTACCATTTGCCACATAGCCCACACCTATGTGAGTGTATGAAGATGACAAAATATTTTTGCGGTGACCTGAAGAATTCATCCAAGCATTCACCACAGCCTGTGGGGTGCTTTGCCCCTTGGCAATGTTTTCGCCGGCACTTCTGTATGACACGCCAAAGCTTTTCATCATGTCAAACGGCGAGCCGTAGGTGGGGCTTGTGTGTGAAAAATAATTATTATCTTTCATATCCTGCGATTTATATCGAGCCACACGGCTGAGCTGCCAGTCGTGTGTGAGAGGTGACAGACCATTTTGCACACGCACTTCATTTACCAGTCTCACAACTTCAGCTTCAAAATCTGTAACCTTTGAGCTTGTCTCGGGCACTGTAAGTCTTTGACCCGGATATATAAGATCGGGATTTGCAATGTGAGTGTTGGCATTTATAATTTCACTAAGCCCTGTTTCGTATTTCACAGATATCTTCCACATTGTGTCACCTTTTATCACGGTGTGAGTTGCGGCAGATGCTGTCATTGCTCCTGATGTGAGCGCAAGTGCTGAAAGTGCTGCAATAATTTTGTGTTTCATAAATTTCTCCTCCTTTTTCATTTGCGAGTATTTTAACGATGCAGTGGCGTAAAAACACGCACCCAAAACGGGTTCGGATATTAACGCAACTGCTTGACAAAAGTCTTTTATATAATATCATAACCCTTTCGGTCATTTCAAATGTAAGTTATGGAAAAGTTTATCTTGACTAATTGTGTAGTATAATGTAAAATTATATTACATTAAATTTATGGAGGAAAAATATGAAAAAACAGTCTACGAAAAAATTCAGCCTGCTTTTTGCATTTGCCATGATTGTAATGGTGTGTCTCATGCCAATGGCAGCACTTGCGAAAGATGCTGAAGCTGCAGAAGTTTCCAACTATTTCGGTACATACTGGTCACTTCTTGCTCCCGTCATCGCCATTGTTCTGGCGCTTATCACTAAAGAAGTTTACAGCTCGCTTTTCATTGGTATATTAGCAGGAGCACTTCTTTCTGCCAATTTCAAACCCGTTGTTGCTATGGACAACCTTCTCAACGAAGGCATCGTTGCCGCAGTTTCGGGCACAGCTGGCATTTTTGTGTTCCTTGTAGTACTCGGCATTTTGGTTGCTCTCGTCAACAAAGCAGGCGGCAGCGCAGCTTTTGGTGCCTGGGCTTCCAAAAATATCAAATCTAAGGTTGGCGCTTCTATTGCCACCTTTGTTCTCGGTGTTCTCATTTTCATCGATGACTATTTCAACTGCCTCACAGTAGGTTCTGTTATGAAACCTGTTTCCGACAGAAACAACATTTCAAGAGCTAAGCTTGCATATCTCATCGATGCAACTGCAGCTCCCGTGTGTATGATAGCTCCCATTTCTTCATGGGCTGCTGCCGTGTCATCATATGCTCCCGAGGGTCAGGGCCTTTCACTCTTTATAAAGGCTATTCCTTATAACTTCTATTCACTTCTTATGATTGTTTTTGTAGTTGCTCTTGCTGTTATGAAGTTCGATTTCGGTCCCATGAAGCTTCACGAAATAAATGCTCTTACCAAGGGTGACCTTTACACCTGTGGCGATAAAGCCGAGGTTGCAGAAGATGCTCCCAACTCAAAGGGTAAGGTTATTGACCTTATTCTTCCCATTGTTGTTCTTATTGCAATCTGCGTAGTTGCTCTTATTTATGTTGGCGGATTCTTCAGCGGTGCA
>JAFVSB010000077.1 GCA_017503945.1 Clostridia bacterium | reverse complement strand
TTTTGAGAAAAAGGCGGGCAATAGACACCCTTTGCTTCTGACCGCCCGAGAGCTTTAGTCCCCTCTCGCCCACATAGGTGTCATAGCCATCGGGAAGTGACATAATAAACTCATGGGCACCTGCATTTTTGGCAGCTTCAACAATCTGCTCATGAGTAGCATCGGGGCAGCCATACACAATGTTGTCACGCACAGTGCCGCTGAAAAGATACACATCCTGCTGCACAACGCCGATATTGTTGCGAAGTGACTTCAGGGTGATGTCTTTAACCGATTTGCCGTCAATGGTGATGTCGCCGTCGGTAAGTTCATAAAACCTTGGCAAAAGATTGCACAGTGTGGTTTTTCCGCTGCCCGATGGGCCTACAATGGCAATGTTTTCACCTTTTTTTACATCAATATTAACATGCGATAAAACTTCATCATTAGTGCCGGTATATGAAAAGGTAATGTCTTTAAAGCAAATGTCGCCTCTTACATTATCTATTTCAAATGCGTGGGGAGCATCTGTTATGTCGGGCTCAATGCTCATAATCTCAGTGAAGCGCTCAATGCCTGTGAGACCGCGCTGGAACTGCTCGGTAAACTCAACAAGCTTGCGGATTGATGCAATCAGAGTTTGAATATACAAAAGATATGCAATCATATCGGCAGCGGTGATGTGACCTTTTATCATAAAAAGTGAACCAATTGTAATCACTGCCACATACATAACACCATCAAAAAATCTGGTGCAGGCATGGAAACGCGCCATGTATTTGTAGGCATTTTTCTTGGTCTGGAAAAATTTGGAGTTACCCTCTTCGAAGCGTTCATTTTCTTTTTGTTCATTGGCAAAGCTCTTGACGACTCTGATGCCCAAAAGGCAATCTTCTACCTGAGAGTTGAGCTCGCCAATTTGTTCACGCTGTTTTTTAAATGCATTTTTCATGCTCTTGCGGAAAAATATTATGGACAAAAGCATGAGCGGCAAAAGAGCGAAGATGATGAGAGTGAGAGGCACATTTATGCCGCAAAGAATAACAAACGAGCCAATAATCTTGATGCCGCAAATGAAAAGCTCCTCGGGGCAGTGGTGAGCAAATTCGGTGATATCGAAAAGATCATTGGATATGCGCGACATTATCTGCCCTACTTTGGCATTGTCATAGTAGCCAAAAGAGAGTGTCATAAGATGCGAAAACATATCGCGGCGCATATCGGTCTCAATGCGCGCACCCATTACATGACCTGTGTTTGACATATAATAGTTAGCAAAGGTATCTACAAGCTTTAAAAACAAATAGAGCGCACCGAGCCTGAGTACCGTTGCTACAAGTAAAGCCGAAGCGCCTCCCTCAGCAGTCTGGGTGATATAGCGCACAATCATTGGCAGCACAAGCTCACACACTGTGGACAGACACGCGCACACGAGGTCGAGAATTATTATGCCTATGTAGGGTTTATAATACTTAGAGAAAAATTTCAGATTATTTATTTTGTTCATTGCTTTGTCTCCATTTTCAAAATACAATTTATATATTACCACAAACCGTGCCATG
>JAFVSB010000006.1 GCA_017503945.1 Clostridia bacterium | reverse complement strand
TTGGTACCTCTCTGTCTCACGAGGATGTTGCCTGAGAGAACATACTGACCGTCGCCTTTTTTAACACCAAGTCTTTTGGACTCACTGTCACGGCCGTTTTTGGTACTACCCATACCTTTTTTATGCGCAAACAACTGAATGTTTAATGCAAACATTTACTACACCTCCAATTCGGTAACACTTACATGAGCAGGATATTGAGACTCAAGCTCTCTTATGTAGAGAGAAAATGTCTCGGTGAGAATGTTCACCTTGTCCTGCATTGGTTTATCTAAGTCATCCGGAAGAACAAACAAAAGATATCCGTCTCCCGTTTCATATCCAAACTGTGCGTTTATTACTTTTTCAATGCCGTTTAGGCAAGCAAAAGCAACAGACGAAGCGGATGCACAAACAATATCATCACCACTGCTATACTCGGCATGGCCGTTCATTTCGAACTTTGTGATATTGCCGTTTTTTCTGAAAATATCAACCTTAATCATGATTATGCATTGATTTTTTCAATCTGAACTTTTGTGTAGGGCTGTCTGTGACCCTGTTTTGTCTTTTCGCCTTTTTTGGGCTTATACTTGAACACGATAACCTTTTTGGCTTTGCCCTGAGCAACTACTTTTGCTTCAACGCTTGCACCTTCAACAACGGGTGTACCGATAACGGTGTTTTCTCCGCCGATTGCAAGAACCTGGTCAAATTTAACGGTATCGCCTTCTACGGCATCAAGCTTCTCGATGAAAACTACATCACCTTCAGAAACCTTGTACTGCTTGCCGCCTGTAACGATAATAGCGTACATATGTTGAGCACCTCCCTCATCCAATCTCGCCAAAGTCAGGTATTGACTGTGAAAGTCAAGTTTGCGACCATCTTTGCGCGGTTACCGTAAAATTATAACACAATTGGGTTGGTATGTCAACAGTTTTTGCTATTTATTTTTTGTGCAAATTTTCAAAAAACTATTGACAAAAAGCTGAAGATGTTGTATATTAACTGTATTAGAACACATAGTACAGTTAGCGCATGGAGGTGAATATATGATACGGCTTGACTACAAAGGCGGGCGAAGTCTGCACGAGCAAATCGAAGATGGCATAAAAGAGCTCATCATTGGCAAAGTCATGAAGGCTCATGAGCAGCTGCCATCGGTGAGGGAGCTTTCCATCACACTGACGGTGAATCCAAACACTGTGCAAAAGGCTTATAAAGAGCTTGAAGCAAAGGGGTTTATCTACAGTGTAAAAGGAAAAGGCAACTTTGTGGCACCTGTGGCTGATGCACGCGACGAAAAGAAAATCGCCGAGCTGTGCGATACTCTGCGCTTGGCAGCAAGGGAGCTTTTGTACCTTGGCGAAAGCATGGAAAACATACAAGCTATTATAAAGGAGGCAAAACCGTGATTAAGGTATGCAATGTGACAAAGCATTTTGACGACTTTGAGGCGTTGTCTTCACTGTCGATGCATGTGAGAAAAGGCACCATATATGGGCTGATAGGCCCAAACGGTGCAGGAAAAACCACAATCATCAATCATATAAACGGAGTGACACGCCCCGAGTGCGGCACAGTTACAGTGAATGGCGAGAGCGTGTATGAAAACGAAAGAGTAAAGCAGACGGTGCTCTCGATTGCCGATGACTGGTTTTATTTTGCAGGATACACCGTGAAGCAGATGGCGGCTTTTTATAAGGATATTTATGAGCGATTTGACACCGAAAGATACGAAAAACTAAAAGAAGTGTTTGGTATTGACGAGAAAAAGCAAATTCGCAAAATGTCGAAGGGACAGAAAAAACAGGTGGCATTCTGGCTGTCGCTTTCGGCAATGCCAGAAGTGCTCATTTTAGACGAGCCTCTCGACGGTCTTGACCCTGTGATGAGAAAGCAGGTGCTGAACCTCGTGATTGCCGATGTGGCCGACAGAGAGCTTACGGTGCTTGTGTCGTCACACAACTTAAGAGAGCTTGAGGACATCTGCGATTGGGTGGGCATTATACACAAAGGCGCTCTGATTGCCGAAAAGCCTCTTGATGACCTTAGGGGCAGTGTGTGTAAATATCAGGCATCGTTTGAAGCAGATGTTGAAGAAGCGCTCAATGCAATGAACGGAGTGCTCAGCATTTCAAAAACAGGCTCGGTGTATAACCTGATTGTAAAGGGCAATGCAGACTATGTGCACCAGACGCTTGCCTCGCTCTCCCCTATTTTGCTTGAAAGAATAAGCCTCACACTGGAAGAGGTGTTTATATACGAGTTAGGAGGTTTGGGATATGACTTCAAAAACATCATTTTTTAACATGGGCATATACAAATCGGTGCTCAAAAGATATGCTTGGGGAGCACTTTTGTATTTCATCATTCTTTTTATGTCAACGGGGCTGAGCATACTGTCGGGTGGATATTATCACGCCTCTGATTTACTATATTACCGCGAAAACCCCCTCATTCTGAGGTCATCATTTTTGGGCTTTCCGCTTGTGATGGCAATAGTTGTGCCCACAATTACTGCGCTTTTGGTGTTTCGCTTTATCCACTCCAAAAAGCAGGTGGTGTTTACCCATTCGCTGCCCGTGTGCCGCAAAGCCAACTACATATCATCACTGCTTGGCGGCTTCACTCTCATGGCGGTGCCGATTGTGCTCAATGCACTTGTGCTTATGCTGATATCGGTGTGCGGATATGGACTTTTGTATACTCCCGCTGATTGTGTGACATGGATGTGGTATAATCTGGCAGGCATATTCATGATGTATTCATGCGCGGTGTTTTCAGCAGTGCTCACAGGCAACAGCTTTGCAATGATTGTGATAAACATATTGGTGCACGCTTTTCTCTTTGTGTCAGCGGCGGCGCTCAGCCTGATGGCCGAGGTGTTTGTGTATGGAATTGATGTGACAAACGCCGTGATTGATGCAATTGCCGAAACCAACTTTACTACTCTCGCAATGAGCATGGCATACAACAACATGGAAGATATGTCGTGGCTGACAATTGCAGAGTATTCAATCATACCTCTGGCGATATATGTGCTCTCATATTTTATCTACAAGCACAGACGCTCAGAGACTGCATCGGATGTGGCAGGCTTTGCGGTGCTGGGCAGTGTGTTCAAATATATGATAACATTTCTTGCCACTGTGTTTGCATTTGCGCTCTTTGCAGAAAACCTAGGCGCTAACCTGACCGCACTTTTTGTAACACTTGTTATAATTTGTGCAGTGGCGTACTTTGGCTCGGAAATGCTCATCAAAAAGACCTTTGCAGTGCTTGGCTCATACAAAGGCTACATATGCTTTGCGCTCTTTTTTGCCGCGCTTGTGGGCGTGTTTGCTTTTACATCGTTTTTTGGCTATGAAACCCGCATCCCTGACAAGGAAGATGTGGCCCAGGCGTCTATCTACAACTATTATTACCGCGAAGAGATGCCGTATACAGAAGATGATGAGCTCATCGGGCAGATACTCAGCGCTCACCAAAAGCTCACAGATGATATTCCCATCACTCGCAAGCACATATATGACACAAGGCTGCACATAAGCTACAAGCTCAAAAACGGTGATGAGATAAAGCGCGTGTATCCCATCACATATGACCAATGCGGTGAGTTTATGAACAAGATATATGAAAATGACGAATACAAAATGAAGTGCGAAAAGGTGTTTGTGGATGATGCGCTCATTACAAGAGTAATGTTAAACGGAAGCCAGAGCGTGGAAAACGAAAAAGATTTTATGCAGGCACTAAGGGCAGATGTGCTCTCAATGAGCTTTGAAGAATTAAATGTGTACCCCATGATGACCGACCATGCACACAATGTGCTTATAGAATATAAAATGAAGGACCAAAAAGACTCAGACGGCCGCTCGTTCATTAACGGTATGTATATTGAGCTCACCGACAAATATACCAACACCCTGAGGTGGATAGAAGAAAATGAGTATGAAATAAAGAGTGAAAACGAGAAGATATATATTGATTGATACAAGTCAAAAAGCTGTTTCCAAAACGGAAACAGCTTTTTTATTTGACGATAAATTCGGGCGGATAATATCCGCCCCTACGGTCTCCCAAAATATCCATTCGGGCGGATACTATCCGCCCATACGCGACAGATTCAATCATCGTGTGCCAATTCCCATTTCAGAGGATTGTTCAATATATATTGTGCTTTTTCAATATAATCATTTTCGTTGCGTATCACATGCTCATAATATGATTTTTGCCACACAGAAAAACCAATTTCTTTTGAAACCCAACGCTTCATTTGTCCAATAACCGTCATTATTGATTTCGTAGGGGCGGATATCATCCGCCCGTCTTTTATATCGCTTGAAATTTTCAATATCAAATGGATATGCTCAGGCATTATGACAT
>JAFVSB010000076.1 GCA_017503945.1 Clostridia bacterium | reverse complement strand
TACGGAAGCTTTGAGACCCTTGCGCTTGAGCGTGAGCTTGATATGATAAATCTCAATATCTCGGCACTGCATATTCTCACCAAGCTTTTTGCTGCAAAATTTTTGGCCGATGGCTCAGGGCTCATAATCAATGTGGCGTCTACTGCAGGCTTTATGATGGGGCCGCTTCTTTCATCATACTATGCCACCAAGGCGTATGTGCTCAGACTCAGTGAAGCAATTGATGAAGAAACAAGGCGCAAAAACGCAAATGTGCGCGTGTCTGTTTTGTGCCCGGGGCCTGTGTGCACAGGTTTTGACAAGGCAGCGGGCGTCAGCTCTTCAATGAAAGGTCACACGCCGGATTATGTTGCAAAATATGCCGTTACAAAAGCACTTGGCGGCAAAAGAATCATCATACCGGGTCTTTCCAACAAGCTTTTGGTTTTGTTTTCGCGCTTTATACCGTCAAAACTTCTTTCCAAAATCAACTATATGATTCAAAGCACAAAGGGCAGATGAATTTTTAAATGTTTCCTGAAAGCAGCTTTTCTGCACATTTTATTCCGTCTACAGCAGATGACATAATACCGCCTGCATATCCTGCCCCTTCACCAATGGGGTAGAGTCCCTTTATGCTGCTTTCATAATTTTCATTTCGCACTATCCGCACCGGTGCACTGCTTCGGGTTTCCAATCCTGTGAGCAGTGCATCTTTTATTGCAAAGCCTTTCATTTTGTTTTCAAATTTTGTAAAGGCTTTTTTCATTGTGTCTTTCACAAAATCGGGCAATATATCACCCAGGTTGCAATACTTCACCCCTGGTTTGTAGCTTGGTATCACACTTTCACATTCGCTGGAGGCTTTATCAGCCATAAAATCACCAAGCTTCTGACAAGGTGCAAAATAGTTTTTGCCTCCAAGCTCAAAGGCAGCCTTTTCAAGCTCTCTTTGCCAATACATTCCCCCAAGCACATCGTCACCCGCTATATCCTCAGGTGTTACCGACACAAGAATTGCACTGTTTGAGTTTTCATCATCTCGCGCATAATCGCTCATCCCGTTCGTTACCACACCGCCAGGTTCCGAGGCGCTTGCCACAACCTTTCCGCCTGGACACATGCAAAATGTATACACTCCTCTGCCGTCAGGGTGGCATGCAAGCTTATAGTCGGCTGTGGGTAGGGCAGAGTCTTCAAAAGCTTCTTTGTATTGCAATTTGTTGATATATTCGCGTTTGTGCTCAATCCTCACACCCACTGAAAACGGCTTTCGCTCCATGTGCACTCCTTTTTCAAAGAGCATTTCATAAGTGTCGCGCGAGCTGTGTCCGATTGCACACACCAAATGTGAACAGCTCATGTATGCTGTCTCCCCAGTTTTCACATTCTGCACCCATATGCCCTTCACATTGCCGTTTTCTATGTCAATATCATTCATAAAGGTGTCAAAATACACCTTGCCGCCAAGCTCGGTTATCTCGTTTCGTATTGCTTTCACTGTCACAGCCAGATAATCTGTGCCTATGTGCGGCTTGGCATTGGTGATGATATCACTGGGTGCACCATGGGTTGCAAACTCTCTTTTTACATAATCCATTCGCTTGTCGTTTAATCCGCAAGTGAGCTTCCCGTCAGAAAAAGTGCCAGCACCGCCTTCGCCAAACTGCACATTAGAGTTTGTGTTGAGCAGAGCATCTTGCCAGAATTTTTGCACGCTTGCTTTTCTTGCATCAACATCTTCGCCACGCTCCACAACCACAGGATTCAATCCTGCTCTTGCAAGCATAAGCGCACAAAACAACCCAGCAGGACCGCTGCCCACCACGATTGGGCTAATGGCGCAGGTGCAGTTTTTATATGGAAATTCATAATTTTTATCTTCATACAAAGTCGCATCATTATGCTTTTTA
>JAFVSB010000075.1 GCA_017503945.1 Clostridia bacterium | reverse complement strand
GTTTACTTTTGTTCCGCCCGAGATTACTCCGCAATTTGCTGTAATTCCGTTTTGGTCTTTATACTTTTCCAATTCAATGATTTTGTGAGCTGCTTCGGTTATTGCACTTATACCATTAAAGCACCAGGCAGCGTGTTCGCCTTTGCCTGTAACATTAAAAACATATTTTGCAATTCCCTTTCGCTTTAACACAACTGTACCTGCCAAAGTAGGCTCGCAATTTAAAAACGCAACGGCATCACGGGCACATTCACACATATATTGAACAGTGGTATGGTTGCTTTCCTGACTGCTTGTTTCTTCATCAGATTGCAATATCAGCTTTATAGGGCGTGTGCGAAATCCTTCTTCATCAAGGGCAGCCATCGCCAAAAGAGCTGCCACAATCCCGCCCTTGCAGTCGGCAGCTCCGGGGCCATACATTTTGTCACCATCGATTCTGACTGCAGGTGTTCCAAAAAGGCCCAGAGGGTGAACTGTGTCCACATGTCCGGAAAGGCATACCGGCGCTTGTGCTGCATCGGGATTCATAGTGATGCAGATACAATCTCCTGCTATTTCTTGCTTTTGTCTTTCTACTTTCCATCCAAAAGACTCTGCTTTTTTTATAATATAATTGCTCGCAGCATCCACACCCTCTTTGTATTCGGTGGGACTTTCGATAAGACAGAATTCTTCCAAAATCTTTATGTACTCAGGGAACATATCATCTATTCTTTTAAAAAGATTTTCGCTGTTAATCATATTTAGTTCTCCTCAAAAAACATGCATGGTTTCCAGTTAATTATAAGACTTTCTTTAACTCATGTCAAGACCAGAGAAAAAAACGAAGCCCCTGAGGACTTCGTTTTAGTTCAATATCAGAATGATGAAATGAGCTTTGCCACTGTTTCTTTAGCGTCACCAAGCATCATGATGGTGTTTGGTGCGTCATACAAAGGATTGGGAACTCCTGCATAACCCGGTTTGTCATCAAAGTTGCACACTATGACATGTTTTGCATCGGATGCACTGAGCACCGGCATGCCATAGATGGGTGTGCCCTCGGCAGTGTTGGCTGCGGGGTTTACCACATCATTGGCACCAATGATGATTGCTGCATCACACTGTGAAAATTCATCATTTATTGCATCCATCTCATAGAGCTTATCATATGGCACATCTACTTCACAAAGAAGCACATTCATGTGGCCGGGCATTCTGCCTGCAACAGGGTGAATGGCATATTTTACCTCAACTCCGAGTGCTTCGAGCTTATCGGCAAGTGTTTTGACTATGCTCTGTGCCTGAGCGAGCGCCATGCCATAGCCTGGCACTATCATCACCTTTTTGGCATTGGTGAGAATATCACCAACGCTTGCGCCTTCCTCCTTGGCAGCAGGAGCTTCAACCTCAGCATCTGAATTGCCGATGGCGGCAGTGAGAGCTGCCACTATTTCTTTGGCATCACCAAGCATCATAATGGTGTTTGGTGCTTCATACAAAGGATTGGGCACTCCTGCATAACCCGGTTTGTCATCGAAGTTGCACACTATGACATGTTTTGCATCAGATGCATTGAGCACCGGCATGCCATAGATGGGTGTGCCCTCGGCAGTGTTGGCTGCGGGGTTTACCACATCATTGGCACCAATGATGATGGCTGCATCACACTGCGAAAATTCATCATTTATTGCATCCATCTCATAGAGCTTATCATATGGCACATCTACCTCGCAAAGAAGCACATTCATATGGCCGGGCATTCTGCCTGCAACAGGGTGAATGGCATATTTTACCTCAACTCCAAGTGCTTCGAGCTTATCGGCAAGAGTTTTGACTATGCTCTGTGCCTGAGCGAGCGCCATGCCATAGCCTGGCACTATCATTACTTTTTTGGCATTGGTGAGAATATCACCAACGCTTGCTTTTTCATCTTTTACAATTTTCTCATTTGCACTTTCCTGTGCGACTTTTTCTTGCACTGCAACGGGTTTCTTTGATTTGGCACCCAAAAGGATACTCAACAGGCTGCGGTTCATAGCTCTGCACATGATTTGAGTGAGCAAAAGACCTGATGCACCAACCACGCCGCCAATTGCCACAAGAAGAACATCGCCCACAGCTATACCGGCAATACCGCCTGCCACACCGCTCAAGGAGTTGAGCAGTGAGATGGTGATGGGCATGTCGGCACCGCCAACGCGTATTGCAAACACCACACCAAAGAAAGCAGAAAGCAAAGATATAAGCCAAATGCATTCAGGACATACAACAATTGCTGCAACCATTGCCACAATCACAAGTGCTGATATGAAAGAATGACCCTTCCATACAACAGGTTTTTGAGGAAGAAGCTTGTGGAGCTTACCTGCTGCAACAACGCTTCCTGTGAATGTTACAAAACCAACAACCAAAGCAATGGCACCTACATATAGCTCAAAAGCTTTGCTTGTTTGCTCAATTGTGAGTATAGCTACCAGTGCACTGGCAAGACCGCCAAAACCATTGAGAAGTGCCACTGCCTGAGGCATTTCTATCATTTTTACCTTTACTGCACCCACAATGCCCACCAGCGCACCTATTGCAAGACCGAGCCAAGCCTGCCATGCAGTGAGGATTTCGCAATTGTACATTACAACAACAATTGCTATGAGAGTGCATATTGCAGAGAGGGTGTTACCCCTGTTGGCACTTTTCACCTTGCTCATCATGCTTATGCCCAAAAGAACGCCCAGAACGAGGACAGCACTTATTATATAATAAACTGTGTTTGTTATCATTTATTTGTCCTCCTTTGATTTGAACATTCTGAGCATTCTGCCTGTTACGGCAAAACCGCCGACCACATTTACCATGGCAAAAATGATGGCAAGAATGCCGATGATGGTGCTCAGTACAGAGCTATAGTTCTTTACCGCTACAGCTATGGTGGTGAGTGCTCCCAAAACTGTGATTCCCGAAAGAGCATTCATGCCCGACATAAGGGGAGTGTGCAAAAGTGTGGGCACTTTGTTGATGATGAAATAACCAACAATTGCCGCTATTATAAATATGAGTATCAGTACAATTCCCATAATAATCCTCCATGATACACACCAATCCGCACAATGTGCGGATTGGTGTAATTTGATTTTTTAATATTATTTATTCATTGCTTCAAGAGCACCCTTGTGAACGATTTCACCATTGATGGTAGTGAGAATGCCTTTGACAATATCATCATTCATATCAAGGCTGATTGTGCCGTCTTTGGCAAGATATTTCACGAGGTTATAGATATTGTGTGAGAACATCCATGTGGAGCTTGTGGGAAGCATACCCGGAATATTCTTTACACCTTCGATTGTAACCTGATGCTTAACTGTGGTGTCACCGGGGTCTGTGATGGCGCAGTTGCCGCCCTGATCGATGGAAATGTCGACGATAACAGAGCCGGGCTTCATTGTTTTTACAAGCTCTTCGGTAAGAATGACAGGAGCAAGCTTACTGGGAACAAGAGCTGAACAGAAGATGATGTCCATATCTTTTATTGTGTCGGCAAGAGCTGCTCTTTCTTTTACAAGCCATTCTTCGCTCAGTGCATTGGCATATCCGCCCTCACCTACTGCTATCTCGGCAGGAACGCCTGTGTCTACAATTTTTGCGCCAAGGCTCATAGCCTGCTCTGCTGCTGCAGGACGAATGTCGGCTGCATATGTAATAGCACCAAGGCCCTTGGCTGTGGCAAGCGCACGAAGACCTGCAACACCTGTACCGATAACCAGCACATTACATGGTCTTACCTGACCTACTGCACAGAAAATTGGTGGAATGAATTTTTTCAAATCGTTTGCAGCCATCAAAATGCCTTTGTAGCCTGCACATGTGCTCATTGACGAGAGCGCGTCCATCTTTTGTGCTCTCGAAATACGGGGAACACCATCGAGAGTGAGACTGATTACTCCCTTTGCAGCCATGTTTTTAACCATTTCATGATTGACAGGTGATGCGGGATGAATAAATGTGATGAGGTATTGACCTTCGTGCATCATATCTACCTCGTGTTTGCCTTTTGCTTCGTTGAACTGAGGCTCTTTAACCTTGAGGATGATGTCTGATTTTGCATAGAGTTCTTCTACATCGGCTATCATTGTGGCGCCTGCTGCTGCATAGTCAGCATCAGAAAAAAGTGCACCTTCGCCTGCGGTGTTTTCAACCAAAACATCAAAACCTTCTGCCTTGAGAAGCGAAACTGTCTCGGGGATTGCAGACACTCTGCCCTCACCATGCATAATCTCTTTTGGGATACCAATAACCATCTTTTTTACCACCTTTTCTAAAAATTTTATAAAATATTGTTTTACCAATTATTTTTTTAAGGAAGAATACAAACCTCATTTTTATTTTCTGAAAGCACCACCGATGTTCTTGTGAGAGAAACACCGTCTATGGATTTTATGCCGTTAAGAATCTCTTCGAGATTTTTTCTGCGGTCAGTTACCACTTTAAGAATAAAATCAAAATCACCTGCTATGTAGTAGCACTCTGTGATGGATGGGTTGTCTTTGACTTTTTTTACAAAATTTTCATAATGCTGGGGGTGTTCAAGCCTGACTGTGATGAAAGCACTCAGATCTCTGCCCAGAAGGCTCTGATTTATTATGGCAGTGTATTGCTTGATAAGGCCTGAGCTTTCAAGCTTTTTGATGCGTTCTATCACAGCTGATGTGGAAAGATTGATTTTTGCACCTATGTTGGTAGCATTCTCTCTTGCGTTTTCTTTAAGACAAGTTAAGATTTCATAATCAATAGCATCCAAAAATCTCACCTCAATTTTCTAATCTAATTATATTAAAAAGGAATAAAAAAGTAAATATATCATTGAAAAATCAAAAATTTATTTGGTATATTTTTATTATAGCAAAAATTCTTCAGAATATCAATTGTCAAAATGATGGTTTCGACAAAATCTTTGCTAAAATTTCAAAAAACAAAAAGGACAAAAATCCCATCTGAGGATTTTGTCCTTTTTGTTTTTTATCAAATTATAATGCCACCATTTGGACTTATGACCTGTCCTGTGATGAAAGCTGCATCATCTGATGCAAGATAACATATGAGCGAAGCCACCTCGGCAGCACTTCCTATGCGCTGCAAGGGAGTTTCTTCGCAAAGAGCTGCCACATCATCGGCTTCAAGGTGAGAGTTCATGTCAGTATCGATGACGCCGGGTGCAACACAATTGACAGTGATGTGCGATGGACCCAGTTCTTTGGCAAGAGCTTTGGTAAAGCCAATGAGGGCTGCCTTTGATGCACTGTAGTGAACTTCGCACGAAGCACCAGCTATCCCCCATATGGAAGATACATTGATTATTCTCCCCCATTTGCATCCGACCAAATAATCATAGGCACACTTGACAGTGTTGTAAGCTGAGCCGATGTTCACATCGAACATTTCATCCCATTCACTGCGCGTTATATCACAAAACACCTTTTGCTGAGAGATGCCTGCATTGTTTATGATGATGTCGGCACCTCCAAAACGCTCGGTCACAAGCTGCCAGCAAGCTTTGGTCTGTTCGAAATCTGCTGCATTGCATTTTACTACCTCAAGGTTCTTACCAATATGAGATGTGCGCAGTGCATTGGCCGCGGCATCATCTGACCTATAGGTTGCAACAACATTATAACCTTTGGCAAGAAAAGCTTCGGTGCACTCTTTGCCAATACCTTTGGTGCCGCCTGTTATGAAGGCTGTGTGTGTCATATTAAATCCCCGTTTCATTTACTATCCAGAATATTCTTTGCCTTGAGCACTGCGGCTATGGTTTTGCCGTCTTTAATTTCGCCAGACATCACCATGCTGCAAAGCTCGTCAAATGCAATCTTCTCCACATCGACAAACTCATCATCATCGGGGTTGGCATCGCCAAATGAAAACTCGGTGGCAAGGTAGAGATGAATGACCTCATTGGTATAGCCCACCGACGGATAGAATTTGCCGAGAGAAACAAGCGATTTTGCAACGAGACCCGTCTCCTCAGTAAGCTCTCTTTTGCCGCACTGCTCAGGGGGCTCATTGGGGTCGAGCTTGCCGGCGGGGATTTCACAGATTACATCATCATATGGCTTGCGAAACTGGCGCACAAGATAGGCATAACCATGCTCATCTATTGCAAGCACGCCTACTCCGCCCGGATGAAGCACCATTTCTCTGGTGGCGAGGCTGCCGTCAACATCTACCGTGTCGAGCACATATTCAAGTACTCGGCCCTTGTATATCACATTTCGCTCTATAGTTTTTTCAGCTTTAATCATTTTGATTCAGACCTTTTTTCATATTTCAATATCATGTTCACAACCAACAATCCAACAGCACTGCCAAACACTAATATCACAGCCGCCCATATCCAGCGGTTGCCATAGTCATGATTGTTTGCTTCTGAATCTGCCGGAATTCCCGATTCGGCTTCTTTGGTGGTCTCGCCCTTTTCATTGACAAAAGAGATGCCCTCTTGCTCAGTGATTCTGATTTCTACGCCATTGTTGGCAGTGTCGTGAGTGTATACCACTGAGTCTCTGATAGAGTAGTCGGCATTTTTGCCGTTTGAGCCAACAAAGCGATACAGTGCTGTGAGCTCCATAGCACCGGGGGTATTATCAATGGTGTCGGGCACAATGAAATTGAAGGTGTCGTGACTTGCCGCATTTACATAAAATGCACCGTTTTTGATTTTGTAGGTATTGCCGCTGAAGGTGAGTGACAAAAGAAGGTTATCACCTATTTTGGGACGATGGTCAAAGCCATCATAATACATATATGACCTGAGACCCTCAACCTCTATTTTTTCACCAACAATTGACTTGGCGTCACCTCTGCCGTCAGTGTCTGAGTCGGCTTCGGCTTTTTTGTCTTCACCGATTTCTTCCATTACCTCTACTGAGCAGATATTGTTGCCTATCGACACAATAGTGGCAAAAATGAGCTTATCCTGCTTTCCTGCAATGATGTTTTCAACCATGGTGAGTGTGTCGGTGGAAGCAAATGAGACAACTGACGAAATCGCCATGCTGATGCAAATTGCAATCACAATGAAAGCTTTTGATAGATTTTTCATTATATTTCACACCCTTAAAGAAAAGGCTGTCGCAATACATCTTATGCACCTGCAACAGCCTTTTGTTATTGAATATTAAAACTAATTATTCTGCGTCTGCTTCGGGAGCTTCATCAGCTACAGGTGCCTCTTCAGCTACAGATGCCTCTTCAGCTACAGGGGTTTCTTCCTCTGCAGGTGCAGCAGGAGCAATGAGAGCTCTGATGCTGAGACCGATTTTCTGAGCTTCGAGATCGATTTCAACAACCTTCGCCTGAACATGCTGACCAACAGTGAGTTCATCTTCAACCTTGCCGATTCTCTTGTCAGCAACCTGAGAGATGTGAATGAGACCATCAACACCGGGATAGATTTCGGCAAATGCACCAAAGGGTACAATTCTTACGATTTTGCAATCGATAACATCATCAACTTTGAGCTCAGCTTCAACCTTTTTCCAGG
>JAFVSB010000074.1 GCA_017503945.1 Clostridia bacterium | reverse complement strand
TGCCCAAAAGCACCGCGGCGTTTGCATCATGGCCGCAGGCATGCATGAGTCCATCGGTGCGGGATTTGAAAGGCAAATCGGTTTTTTCCTGAAGCGGGAGTGCATCCATATCGGCACGGATGCCTATGGTGAAATGCGATTTTTCGGGATTGATGGTTGCAACAACACTTGAGCGTGCATAATCCTCGGTGTAGCCGATGCCCATGCTTTCGAGCTCCCGTTTTATCAACGCAATGGTTTTTGGCAAATCAAAGCCAATTTCGGGATTCATGTGTAATTCATGTCTTAAAGAAATAATATAGTCTTTGTCTGTGTACATATCTTCACCTTCAGTTTGATTTATTTTTGAGAATCTTCGGCTTCGCCTCAGAATGACAAGGGTAAAGGAAGCCTCAGAATGACAGAAAAAAAGTGACTCGCAATGACACCATTTTGTCATTGTGAGCATATGCGAGGAATCTCTAGCGCTTTTGTCATGTGAGCATATGCGAGAATGCAGACAGCCTTAACAGCTGTCTGCAAAATAAATCAATATGATATAAAAACTTTATTATTCCCACTCGATAGTGCCAATCGGCTTAGGAGTGAGGTCAAGAAGCACACGGTTGATGCCGTCTACTTCGTTTGTGATGCGATTTGTTATTTTGTGTAGAATATCATATGGGATTTCTTCGATTGTTGCAGTCATAGCATCGGTAGTGTTGACTGCGCGGATGATTGCAGGCCAGCCTTCATAGCGTTTGGCATCTTTCACACCAACGCTCTTCATGTCGGGAACTGCAATAAAATACTGCCACACTTTGCCTGCAAGACCGCATTTATCAAATTCTTCGCGCAATATAGCATCAGCTTCACGCAGCGCATGGAGACGGTCGCGAGTGATGGCGCCAAGGCAACGAACACCAAGGCCAGGACCCGGGAAGGGCTGACGATATACCATTTCATCAGGAAGACCAAGATCTGAGCCAACAACTCTTACCTCGTCTTTATAAAGAAGCTTAACGGGTTCAACAAGCTCCATTTGCATATCTTCGGGAAGTCCACCTACATTGTGACGAGCTTTAACCCCATCGCTTTCCAGAATATCGGGATATATTGTGCCTTGAGCAAGGAATTTAATATCAGTTAATTTTGCGGCTTCTTCGTCGAACACTTTGATAAATTCACCGCCAATGATTTTTCTTTTCTTTTCGGGTTCGTCAACACCTTTGAGAAGATCAAGGAATCTATCGGTTGCATCTACATATATGAGATTGGCATCGAGCTGATTTTGGAATACTTCGATTACATTTTCGCTTTCGCCTTTGCGCATGAGGCCATGGTTAACATGAACACAAACGAGCTGCTTGCCGATTGCTTTAATAAGAAGAGCAGCAACAACAGAAGAATCAACCCCGCCCGAAAGAGCCAGAAGAACCTTGGAGTCCCCTACCTGAGCGCGAACTTCTGCTATCTGCTCTTCAATGAATGCATCAGCAAGTTCTTTGGTGGTTATTCTCTGCATAGATTCTGGACGCACATTTGTTTGCATATATATTACCTCCGTTTTTAGTGTAGCATCAGTTAGTATAGTTATCAAAATAGCCCTGCACAAGAACGACAGGAGTACCCTTGTCACCCGAGCCACTGGTCAAATCACAAAGAGAGCCAATGAGGTCAGTGAGCTGACGGGGGGTAGTTCCCTGAGATGCCATATTGCCCACGAGGTTGTCCTGCTTTGCGCTGATACTCTCGGAAATAGCATTTTTGAG
>JAFVSB010000073.1 GCA_017503945.1 Clostridia bacterium | reverse complement strand
TGTTCCAGATAGCGAGTTTCAGAATTTAAAAGCAATAACTGATGTTATCAATGACATTTCATATTTTGACTCTGTTGGCGCTGAGCTTGTTAAATTTATGCGTCATCGCTATTTTTGCTCTTATATTTCAGCCGTAAGATGTCTGTTGCCACCAGGCGTTAACATGAAATTTACAAATTATTATTCGCTTGCAAAAGATGTGACATATGAAACAATCAAAGAGTTTTGTGCCAAGTCTGTGGTAGCAGATAAAAACATAAGTTGTTTAAATGCATATGGTCCAATGACGGAGGATGCCTTAAAAGCAGAAACCGGAAAGAATAGTATCAAAACAACGCTCAGGCTTTTGCAGCAAAACGGATATATAATCGTGGACTCGCGCGGCAACGATTCAATTTCTGATACCAAAAAGACCTTTGTTGAGCTTGCAATAGACCGAACAGAGGCCTTTTCTGTTATTGATTCAATAGCTCGCAAAGCACCTGCCAGAGCAAGAGTTTTAGAGATTTTGTGTGACAATTATGATATGGAGCTGTCTGAGCTTTTAGTGTGTGCCGAAACATCAAAATCTACTGTTGATGCTTTGCACAAAAAAGGACTTATTGCATACCACACTGTGATATGCAATAACTCAGACATTACATATGATGCTTCATATGCCAAGCAAAAACCCATGATGTCTTTGCTGCAGCAATCTGCAGTTGATAAGATCTCTCAGGGTATAAACTCTTCCCAAAAGTCGTGCTATTTAATGCATGGTGTCACAGGAAGTGGCAAAACTGAGGTGTATCTCTCTGTTTTGGAAGAGGCCATCAAAAAAGGCAAAGATGCAATTTTACTGGTGCCGGAGATCTCACTTACTCCACAAATGATTTCTCAAATTTTTGGGCGTTTTGGCGATAATGTAGCGGTTCTTCACAGCCGCCTCACTGCCAAGCAACGCTACACTGAATGGTTCAAAATCAAAAACGGTGATGTAAAAATTGCGGTTGGTGCCAGAAGTGCAGTGTTTGCGCCATTTAAAAATCTTGGACTCATAATTGTTGATGAAGAACACGAAAGTACATATAAAGCGGAAATGTCACCGAGATATAGCGCAATAGAAATAGCGCGCTACAGAATTGATCGTACATCAGGCACCTTGGTTTTAGCAAGTGCCACACCGCTTATAGATGATTATTATAAAGCAACCATAGGCACATATCATTTAATTGAGTTGCCTGAGCGCATAAATAATTCTGCGCTTCCAGAAGTTCAGATAGTTGATATGCGTTCAGAACTTCAAGACGGCAACATAAGCATTTTTAGCAATGCACTTAAAGATGCCATAACAAAATGTCTTGCAAAAAAAGAACAAATAATTTTATTTTTGAACAGAAGAGGCTTTTCAGGATTTGTTTCGTGCAGAAACTGCGGATATGTGATGAAATGCCCAAGATGCAATGTAGCGCTGACATATCACAAAAGTGTAAACAAAATGGTCTGTCATTATTGTGACTATAAAACTTCGCTTCATGATAAATGTCCGTCATGTGGCAATAAACATATCCGCTTCTTTGGTATTGGCACAGAAAAGATTGTCGAAGAGTTGACAGCGCTTTATCCTCATGCTAAAATTTTGCGAATGGACGCAGATACGACCTCTGGCAGAATGGCACACGAAAATGTGCTGAATCATTTTAGAAATGGTGATGCAGATATTTTGGTTGGCACTCAGATGATAACCAAGGGTCTTGATTTCGACAATGTAACCTTGGTGGGTATAGTTGCTGCTGACATGAGCCTGAATTTAGATGATTATCGCGCTTGTGAGAGGACTTTTGACCTGATAACACAGGTTGTGGGCAGATGTGGCAGAGCTTCCAAAAAAGGCAAGGCAATTGTGCAGACCTACAATCCCGATGATGATA
Organism: Clostridia bacterium; assembly: GCA_017503945.1. Taxonomy (GTDB): domain Bacteria; phylum Bacillota; class Clostridia; order UMGS1810; family UMGS1810; genus RGIG1828. Next base: position 32 of record JAFVSB010000073.1, on the reverse strand, counting down.
CAATTGTGCTAAGTTCAATGCAGGACTATAAG
>JAFVSB010000072.1 GCA_017503945.1 Clostridia bacterium | reverse complement strand
GTAGGCAGATATCCTGCCCAACCACATGTGAGCTCACAGATAAAGGTCTGTTTTGCAAAGCTGCGGGCTTTGATGTAATTGCCGTAATTAAGAAAGAGTTCAAACGGATTGGTGACTATGGCAACATCGCCAAACCGAACCACATGACTTTCTATTGGGAAAAGCTCTTTGTTTTGCTGAAGACGATAACGGGCAATGGTTCCTGCATGAACATTCACAGCCGCCTTGTCTTTGAAATCAAACACTTCTTTGTCTTTATTTTTTTCGACATAATGTTCAATTTCTCTTACAGCATGTTCATATTGCTCAATAGTTGCCTTTCTGAGAGGCAAATCCAAGTTTAAAACCTTGTGTTCAAACACTGCCTCACTCTTGATATCAGCATCTTCAAGTTCTTCATACACATTGATGATTTCGTTTGCAACTCGTTTGCCAATTAAAGTGCAACCCTTCATGTCAAACATTGACGGATCAGCCTTGCGCTCGATGGTAAAATCTCTGGTGATGTGAGGATCCTTTACAGGTTCTTCGGGGTCTACCCAGCGAACCATATCACGCGGGCACTGATCACCTGCTGCACCAATGAAAAGAAGGAAATACAAATCATCGCCAAATTTTTCTCTTAAAAATTTCTTTACCTTACCACAATAATCTGAAGATATGAAGCTGTGGTGCTCAAGCACCTGAGCCGGACATGCAATATTAGCCATGATACCCTCAAGCTTATTGTTGGTGTCAAAGAAATACATAAGCTCTATGCCGGAATCGCTGCCGGCTTCAAGCTCAAGGAAGTTGGCACTGTTGGAATCGCCCCACATTTTGGCGCTTCCGTCATCATATACCACTCTGCGGCAATGACCAACAACAGCTCTGCCAAATGCATTGGCATATTTTGCCTCTTTGCGGCTGTCCCACGCTTTTTTAGCGGCTGTGGTCATTGCATTTGCAATGAAATCAAGAGCCTCATCACCTTTAAACAAATCAGATGATTCCTTCACAATTTCGGTATACTTTTTGCCTTCCGGTAAAAACTCATTTAAAATATCCCTTGATGTGCTCGAGCCGGACAAATAGCCTATGGATGTGTGAGTATGGATAGCGCCAATGATTAACTTTGACGGAGAAATTTCATCAGTCATCAAAGCAAATTTTTCTCTGGCAGAACAAATAAGAGCCTCTGATACAACCGGAAGATCAGCAGATATCATAATCATGCTGTCGCAATCAGTTTGCACAGCCATAGCTGTGACAGAAATTTCAGATTCGACTCTATCTGAGATTCTTTCGTAAAGCTGGCCCATAAGAATGACAGGTCTATGCGGAACGAGGCTTTCTTCTGCAAAGCCAATAAGTAACTTGTTCATTTTTGCTTCTCCTTAAATTAAATTTACCGAATGATTTCTATACCAAGTATGTTGCAAAGATTTTCAATAAGCTCGGTGTTGTCACCATATGAAATAATATAGTGCTGGCACATAACATTCTGAGCAAAAGACTCTACATCATCAAGCATGATTTCAAGGCCGGGCAGCTGAGGCGCGGGCTGAGTCCAGCCTGCTTCTTCCCATTTGCGTGCAGCTACGCCTTCACCTGTAACCATGTGCATATAGTACATACCGTCATCATATGTAAGACGGCACATTGTAAGCTTGCCGGGTTTTACCTTGCTTACATTGAGTATGCCCTCTGAGAGCTCACCAAATGCTGCAGGCATCACAGTAACCTCACCATCTACAACTTCGGCAGGTACATAATCAGGTACACCTGCAAGAACACGGTCGGTGAAGAATTCATAAAACTCAAGGTAAAAAGCACACTGACCAGTGAGGTATTTTATCATCAATTGAGTTATAGTGCCAAGAGAATCGTTTTCAGGGATGGTGCAAAGTCCTGCTTCATCGGAAAGAAGCATGAATATGGGCGCAGGAGGAAAACCAAGGAGCTTTTTCATTCCGTCAACATCTTTGAGAGAAATTGCATCATAGCCTCTCTCATCACAAATGGACTTAACTGCAAGATAATATCCTGCTGCTTTTTTCATGCTTTCGGGGTTTGCGGCTTTTAAGAATTTCCATTTGGACATACAGTTATCAATAACACTTTGAACTTCGGCTTCGCTGAGTGCCTGATAGCGCTGCTCAATTTCAAGCATTTCAAAGGTTTCGATTTCGGGACCGATTTCTCTTTTGAGCGAAGGACCATCAACCTGAGTGCCATAGAGATTCATGTCGCGATAGCCAGCCATGCCGCTGCGTGCATGACGAAGCTTAGCGCTTGCCTGAGCAGCTTTGGCATAATTGTAGACAGCTTTGGTCTTTGAAGGAAGACCAATGATATCATATACATATTTGAATGTGTAGCCAAGATCATAGAATGTTTTGCGAATTGCAGTGGTGCCAGCCTGATCAGCGGTGGTCACAAGCCTATCACCTTCCATCCAGCCGCAAAGTCCCCACAAAACCATAGGTTTGTGACGGAAGTGTTCGGTAACTTTTACTACAGCATGGGTGGGAATCCAGCCTGCAATGCATACAACTAAAACATCAAAATCCTTGCCTGAAAGAGCTTCGATGCAGTTTTTGATATCTTTTTCTTCGTAATCATCTGTTACAGGGTATACACTCAGAAGATCCATGCCCTCTTTTTTGAGAGCCGCCTCAGCATCTGAACATTTTTTTACAATAATTTCTTTTGGTGTGTTTACTTCACCAAATCCAACAAAAGCCGCTTTTAACATCATTTATTCCTCCTGATATTTAAAATATTGTCATACTTGCAAAACTGCTCATAAACATCACTTTGATAATTTTCATCAGGCGCATACACCTTATCAGTCTGTATCATACTGCAAGCTTGTTTGACAGACTCGTAGCACCCTGCTCCTACCCCGGCCAAAATTGCCGAACCAAGGCACGCAGTTTCTTTATTTTTTAGAGTAACCAATGTTTTGCCGGTGATGTCTGCTTTCATTGAACACCAAATCGGGCTTTGTGCACCGCCGCCCATGGCACGAATCTCATCTACAGGAACGCCGAGGTAGTCAAGGTTGCTTTTGAGTATGCATGCAATTGACTCCATGATGCTGCGAACAAAGTGAGCTGTGGTATGTTCGGGCGTGATGCCTGTGAAGCTGCCGCGGGCATCGGGATTATACTTTGGCATGGTAGAACCGCACAAATATGGCAAAAATACTACTCCGTCACTGCCGTAGGGAATCTGCGAGGCCATGTCACCAAGCTCAGAAAACGACTTATCTGCAAGGAAAGAGTCTCTGAACCATTTAAGCGCCATGCCTGCAGTGGAGCTCCACGAAAGCAAGCAATACGAATCGTCATAATTATAGTGACAGGGAACTATGCTATCTGCATCAAAAGGGGGCACCTCGTCTGTGGGCAAAAAGATTGCCATGGTAGTGCCTGTCATTGCACTGACAGTTCCCTTGGATATGACACCTGCACCTATTGCACCGGCAACCTGATCCATAGCTGAAGTGGAAACTGTGATGCCGTCATATGTACCAATGGTTTTGCCGCTTGAATAAAGCTCGGGAAGCATGGCAGCATCTACGCCGAGAAAGTCAAGCATTTCACTCCACCAGTTGCCCGAATTAATATCAAAATACAAGCTCGATGACTGCAGGGTTTTTTCTGTGACAAATTTGCCTGTGAGTTTATAGAGCAAATAGTCTTCCAGAAGAAAGATTTTCTTTGTTTTTTTCCAGACATCGGGTTCGTTGTGTTTTATCCACAAAAGCTTGCATGCAGGCCAGGTGGCAGTTACTTCGGGCTGACCTGTAATTTCATATATTTTTTGCCTTCCAAAGTGAGCTTCAATTATTTCTGCTTCTTTGGTAGCGCGATTATCAAGCCATACTATTGCATTGCGCACAGGTGTGTCGTTTTCGTCAGTCAGAATGAGAGTTTCGCACTGTGTATCTATGGCAAGTGCATCTACGCGTGAGGTGGATCTGATTTCACCAATAATCTTGTGAAGCATCTCGACATATTTATCGGCTTCAAATTCTACAATGTTACCCTTGGTATACAAAGTATAATCTTCAACCGAAGAAGCAAGCTGATTCAATTTGTCATCAAACAAAGCAGCTTTAACGGAAGTTGTACCATAATCTATTCCAAGCAAATTCATCAAAATTAACTCCTTACATCTCATGAGCTTATCTATATTATAATACAGCATACAGATAATAAAGTCAATACAAAATTCGTGTTTTGCTTTCATTTTTTATAATAACAAAGTGCAATAAAAAGCAATAACACAAACGGGCTATCGACACTGATATGAGTGTTGATAGCCCGTATATTTTCAGAAGTTATTATTAATAATTCGTGCTTCTGTGTAGAAACGCTTGTCACATGCATCACCCATGGAAAATGTCTTTCGGGGAAGTGCGCCGTCCAGTATGACAGTTTTAAACAAGTCGTTTTTGTCCATAGAGTCAAGCAGAATACCGCATGCGTTTTCTGATGCGGACAGTGCTCTTACCACATCGTCGCCGTGTATGTAATCCACCCTGCCGCCATGGCGGGAGATAAAATCATCTATAAAATTCTGAACACTGCCCACAGTAAGATTGGCGGTATGATTCTTAAATGCGAGATTATAATCCCCCGAGGCAGTCACAAAGCAGAAACTTTGACCATTATTTGAATCTGACTCTTTGCAAAGCTCCATGAGTTCATTTTTGAAAAGGTCAACATCAACATCAAAGATCACACGGTGAATTGGCTCAAATACAAGGGACTCATCGTGAAGATTGACAAGCTCAACTAAAGCATATTTTGAAAGTGCGATGTCGCCGCCGTTTGCTTTTACTTGATTGTAATATTCTTTGGCTGTGGCAAGAGAATGGTTACCATCGCCAACAGCAAATACGAGGGGGGATGTTTCGTTCACTTGGTACTTTTGATTGAAAACCTCAAGGTCAGCCAAAGCGCAAAGCTCTTTTTGAATG
>JAFVSB010000071.1 GCA_017503945.1 Clostridia bacterium | reverse complement strand
CCTCGCTGTGGTAATAGAGGTAGCAGCAATGAACACCCGCCAGAAAAAAATGGGCTACAATGCTGCCGAAGCTCTCAACAACAGAGTGATGTCGGAAATGAACAGCAAAGAATCAGAATAATCATAATCGGAGGATTTATGTTATGTATTATATTGGAATAGACCTTGGCGGCACAGGTGCCAAGGCGGGTATTGTTACCGAAGATGGCAAAATCATTGCCAAAGCAAGTGTTCCCACCAAAGGGCTCGATGGTTATGAGGCAGTGGTTCATGCTATGGCAAAGCTTGCACTTAGAGTGGTGTCTGATGCAGGCCTGTCGCTTGATGATATCAAAGCGGTGGGCATCGGATGTCCGGGCTCTGTTGATGACAAAAACGGTATTGTGTATTATTCCAACAACATCGTCATGGAAAATGCTCCAATAAGCGATGAAATGAAAAAATATATTGACAAACCAATATACATTGGCAATGATGCCAACTGCGCCGCACTTGGCGAATTTTTTAATCTCAATGATGACAGCGTAGAGAATTTTGTTGCCATCACTCTCGGCACAGGTGTGGGGGGCGGCATCATTTTGGGCAAAAAGCTCTACACAGGCTTCAACGGCGTGGCAGGTGAGCTTGGTCACATCAACCTTTGCTTTGGCGGCGAGAGTTGCACTTGCGGGCGCAAGGGCTGCTGGGAGGCATATGCTTCTGCCACGGCTCTCATTCGTGATACTGAGCGTGCAGCAAAAGCCAATCCTGATTCGCTTGTGGCAGCCATGGTTAGCGAAAACGGCGGCAAAGCCAATGGTATAATTCCGTTTGAAGCAGCCAAGGCAGGCGACAGTGTGGGCAAAACACTTGTAGATAACTACATCAGCTATGTGGGTGAGGGGCTTGTGGATATCATAAATATCTTCCAGCCGTCAATTGTTGCAATAGGCGGAGGCATTTGCAATCAGGGTGATAATCTGCTTATTCCTTTGAGAGAATATGTACTTCCCCGCACATATGGTGCAGGTCTTGTACCTGCAACTGAGATTGTCATTGCCAAGCTTGGCAATGATGCAGGCATAATCGGTGCAGCTTTTTTGGCAAAAAACTAAAAGGATGTGGACATTATAACCAACAAAGCACAAATTCTTCATCTTTTAAAAGAGCAAATACCAGATATAGATGCTGTGTGTGATGAACCTATGAAAAATCACACTTCGTTTCGCATAGGTGGCAACGCCGACATTTTTGTTTCGGTGAAATCCGAAGCTGAAATTATCTCGTGCATTAACTTTTTCAAAGCACACGGTGTTACCATCACCATAATCGGCAATGGTTCCAATCTTCTTGTGTCAGATGATGGCATAGAGGGCGCAGTTGTGTGTATTGGCAAAGGTTTTTCCAATGTGTCGTGCCAGGGTTGTGAGATAAAAGCGAACTCAGGCGTTCTTCTTTCAAAAATTGCAAGCCTTGCCCTTGAGCATGGGCTTGCCGGCTTTGAATTTGCAGCAGGCATTCCCGGCACTCTCGGCGGTGCCATTGTGATGAATGCAGGTGCATATGGCGGCGAGATGAAAGACTGCGTTGTCACCACGCGCTATCTCGACAAAAACGGCAACATTTGCCAGTGCACAGGTGATGAGCACGCCTTTGGCTACCGAAAGAGCCGTTTTGAAGATGGTGAGATTATTCTCTCATCCACCATAAAGCTCCGCTGTGGTGACAGAGCTCAAATAAAAGCCGAGATGCACTCTCTTGCCCAAAAGCGCCGCGAAAAACAACCTCTTGAATATCCCAGTGCCGGCAGCACATTCAAAAGACCAGATGGCGCATTTGCCGCAAAGCTCATAGACGATGCAGGCCTGCGGGGCTATAGCATAGGTGATGCCGCTGTGTCTGATAAGCATTGCGGATTTGTCATCAATAAAGGCGAGGCAAGCTTTAAAGATGTGATAGCCCTTATGCAGCACATAAAGAAAACTGTCAAAGAAAAATTTGGCTTTGAGCTTGAGCCTGAAGTAAGAATCATTGGCAGATAAAATACGAAAGCAAATGAATTAGGACGGGTACTGATTATGTCATTTTCAGCAGATGTCAAAAACGAAATAATAAACCAGACAGAAATGACCAAAAGGCAACGCATAGCAAGACTGCTTGGCATGCTTTGTTTTGGTGCGCGCATCTCAAACACCGACGAGGGCTTCAGGCTTAAATTTTCCACAGAAAACCCCAAAATTGCCCGCACCCTTTATCAGCTAATCAAAAATGACTGTGACATCAAGGCTAACCTCAGGGTTTTCCGCGGTCCAAGGAGTATTGTATATTTTGTGACCATTGATGACACACTTGAAATAAATGACCTTTTCCGCACCTGCGGTCTTCTCAGGCGCAGCGAGGAAATCAAGGATTTTGGCAGTTATTTTATCAGCAGCGCCTTTATAGGCGATACATCCGAGAAAAAGGCTTTCATACGGGGCGCTTTCCTTGCATCAGGCTCAGTCATCAATCCCAATAAAAACTGTCATTTAGAGTTTGTGACTTCTCATAAGCGCCTTTGTGACGATATGTCAAAGCTCCTCTCAGAATTTGACCT
>JAFVSB010000070.1 GCA_017503945.1 Clostridia bacterium | reverse complement strand
GGTGGAGGGGTGGCGGGGAGTGAACACTGTGCAGCAATCCTCATAGGGCAGGATTGAGGTTTCGTAGGTATCTATCTTGCGTGAAATTTCCACGATTTCTTCTTTGTCCATGCCGATTAGCGGGCGAAACACCGGCATTGTGACCGCATCATCGGTCACTGCAAGAGCGCCCATGGTCTGACTTGCCACCTGACCTATGCTTTCACCTGTGATGAGAGCCGAGCAGCCGCGCTTTTCGGCTATGCGCTGTGATATCTGCATCATAAAGCGGCGCATAACAAGAGTAAGATGCTCCTCGGGGCATTTGTCTCTTATCTGAAGCTGAATATCGGTAAAGGGCACAATGTGCACCTTGAGGCTGCCTGTGTAGCCGGCTATGATTTTGCCAAGCTTCAGCACCTTATCTTTGGCGCGGTCGCTTGTGTAGGGATAGCTGAAAAAGTGAATAGCTTCAAGCTGAACGCCTCTTTTGCCTATCATGTAGCCTGCAACGGGACTGTCGATGCCGCCTGAAAGCAGCAGCATTGCCTTGCCGTTTGAGCCCGACGGCATGCCGCCTGCGCCTGCGATGCGGTCGAGGTGCACATAACCCGTTTCCCTTATCTCCACATACACATTCACCTCAGGCGAGTGCACATCTACCGAAAGATTAGGAAATCTTTCGAGCAGTCTGCCGCCTATTTCTTCGCATATCTGGGGCGAGGTCATGTGGAAGGTCTTGTCGGACCTTTTGGCTATCACCTTAAAGGTGGAGGCAGCCGACAGCTCGGCCGAAAAATTATCGGCAAGAGTCTGTTCAAGCTTGTCGATGTCCTTGGGGGCGGGATATGCCACCACAATAGACACGATGCCAAACACTCTTTTGAGCTTTTCAACGATTGACTCAACACACGAATCATCCTCAGGCTCAATATATATTGTGGCCTGAGCCCAGTGGATATTTAATGGGCATTCGTCTTTGAGAGCTTTTTTGATGTTTTTTACAAGCAGGCTTTCAAACACGGGGCGGTTCATGCCCTTGAGTATTATTTCGCCGTAACGCACAAGCACTATTCTGTTCATTATTGTATCACCTTTTGAATTTATCGCATTATTTTTCTAAGCAGAGGAATTTCACTCTCAAGCACCTTGCACACATAGTCGATTTCATCAGTTGTGTTAAAGGCAGAAAACGAAAACCTGATTGCACTGTCTATCACATTAGCTCCCAGCTTCATTTCAGACAGCACATAGCTGAATTTATTTTTTTTGGAATTGCACGCCGAGCCTGTGGACACATAGATGCCATGGGACTCAAGCACATGCAGCAGCACCTCGGATTTCACACCGGGGAACGAAATGTTGGCAACTGAGCACACGCTATCCTCGGGCGAATTGACCACCACATTTTCTATGGTACTCTTTAGGGTAGATATGAGTCTGTCTTTGAGTTTTGCCATTTTTTGGGCATCAGCTTCTAAATTGGCAAATTTTATCTCGGCCGCTTTTGCAAAGCCTGCAATGCCTGCAAGGTTTTCAGTGCCCGAGCGCATACCCTTTTCCTGCTTGCCGCCAAACGCTACAGGGCTTAGCCTTGTGCCCTTTTTCACCCAGAGCGCGCCCACACCGTT
>JAFVSB010000069.1 GCA_017503945.1 Clostridia bacterium | reverse complement strand
CGTCATTTATGAGCGTCACATATGGTGCAGGAGGCGGCACAAGCCAATTTACTCTCGATATTGCCAAAAACATCAAAGACCTTTATAATGTACCCACGCTTGCTCATCTTACCTGTGTGTCATCTACCAAGGCAACTGTAAAAGAAAAAATTAGAGCCATTGCTGACTCAGGCATACAAAATGTTATGGCACTTCGCGGTGATATTCCTGACAGCATGATAGGCTCTGACCCAAATAGCTGGGATTATCACCATGCCGTAGATCTTATCTATGAGCTAAAATCTGCTGATGCCGATTTTTGTATAGGAGGGGCGTGCTATCCTGAGGTTCATCCGGAAAGCATCAATCAAAAAGAAGATATTGCCAGACTCAAAGAAAAAGTTGATGCAGGGTGCGATTTTCTCACCACTCAGATGTTTTTTGATAATAATCTTCTTTATAACTTCTTATACAAAATCCGTGAAGCTGGCATAACTGTACCAATTGTGCCGGGCATAATGCCTATAACCAATGCCAATCAGATAGAGCGCGCCATTAAGCTTTCGGGTTCATTTATGCCTCAGCGTTTCAAAAGCCTTGTAGATAAATTCGGTTCAAACCCCGATGCTATGAAGCAGGCAGGCATTGCCTATGCCACTGACCAAATTATTGACCTGTATGCCAATGGCATAACGAATGTGCATGTGTATTCCATGAACAAGCCCGATGTGGCATGCAAGATTCAAAGCAATTTGTCAGATATAATTAGTGCTAAAAACTAACTATAACCGAAGTCAACAGTCAAGGAGCCATAGTCTGATTTCAGACTATGGCTCCTTGTTATGTTCGCAAAAATTCATCATATATATTTGCATCTGAATAAAAATTTTTGTCATACAAATACTAATGTCAACAATCGTTATCCAATGGGAGGCTACTTATGCAGCATCAGATACACACCGACCTTGCCATAGAATCAGCCGCCGTCGAAAATCTGGAGGTAAGCGGCTCACTTAGCGGCATCAAAACTGAAAGCTACAAAGAAAATTATGTCACAGTGACGCGCGTGGAGATTCTCAACCAAAAAGGTGAGGAGGCAGTGGGCAAGCCTGTGGGCAATTATGTCACCTTAGAGGTGCCCGACCTTCGCACAAGCATCAGCGATGCATTTGATGAAACAAAGCGCATCCTTGCACATGAGCTCAAAAAAATCCTTTCGCTCAAAAAGGAGCACACCGTCATGGTGGTAGGGCTTGGCAACCGCTTTGTCACCCCTGATGCTCTCGGCCCCAAGGTGGTAGATAAGCTCCTTGTGACAAGACATCTGTATGGAGTGCTGCCCGATGAAATTACCGAGAGCATGAATTCGCTTTGTGCAGTATCACCAGGGGTGCTTGGCATCACTGGCATCGAAACAGGGGAGATAATAAAGGGCATAGCCGACAAAATAAAACCCGACATCATCATCGCCATCGATGCTCTTGCATCGCGCAAAACCTCGCGCATCAGCACCACCTTTCAGATTGCCGACACGGGCATAGTTCCCGGCTCGGGCATTGGCAACAAGCGCAAGGGTCTCACGCGCGACACTCTCGGCGTGCCTGTGATAGCCATAGGCGTGCCCACTGTGATTGAAGCTGCTGCAGTTGCCAATGATGCCATAGAGCTGCTCATCGAAGCTGTGAAAATGAATGCCCAAAAAGGCTCGCCGCTTTTTGGCGCGGTTGACGCGTTTGATAATGAAAACCGCTATGACCTCATAAGCGAGGTGCTCTCACCGTCGGCAGGTGACCTCATTGTCACACCCAAGGAGGTTGACAGCATCATCGACGAAGTGTCCAAAATCATTGCCGAAAGCATCAACGAAGCAGTCAACGGCAAAGCCGCCCAAAAGCTTGGAGAAATATTATAATCAAAAACCCCCTGTCATAGCATCTGCTTTTGACAGGGGGTTAACTTTTATTTTCTAAAATATTATTCGCTTTCTTTTGAATGGAGATGCCATGTCACGAGTGATGCGATTGCCGAGATGGTCGAAAGGCAAAGCCACACCGTGGGAATAAAATGAAACTGCAAAAGGTCTTCTTCAAGCTTAAGTGATTGTGCAATAGAGTCTGCATACATAGCCATGAAGATGTTGATGATGAGAATCACCAAAAATGACAACACCTGAAGCGCAAGCGCAATGACCTGTGATGAAAAAATAAATCTTGTGCTTTTGTCATATTTCCACATTTTGCATATACCAAAAATTGCAAAGCCGGCCGATAGCACGCACATATATTTGAGCAGGGCGCAAAGCAAAAGCGTCATGATAGATGTACCTTTGCCGCCAAGCCTTGTAATAAGGCCAAGAGCGTTTTCTTCAATGAGCTGAGGCAGTGTGAAAAATGACACCGAAAATGACCCCGACTCCAAAAAAGATTCAAGCACGGGAATCGACAGAGTGAACCAGTTGAAAAACAAAAATACTGCCGACAAAAGAGTAGACACTGTGATTATATATTTGAGATTTATGGGTTTCTTTTTCATTTGTGCCTCCTGATGCTAAGTCTAACACTTTTTTAATTATATATCAAATATTTTCCTTTGTCAATTGCCAATAACGCCTGCAATGCCCTCTGCAAGATATTTTATGCTCAACTCGGCCTCTTGCATGGTGTTGCCGTGGGTGCCTATTTCAAATATAAGCGACCCTTTGGTCTGGTGCATGTTGAAGCGTTCTTCTCTCAGATTCACAGGTCTCATAAACCCGGGATATTTGTCCTCGAGATATTTTTGTATTTTGAGTGCAAGTATGAGGTTGTCTTTCCAATAGGGGTGGGGAAGCCCCAGCTTATCGGTACCGCACACTATCATCGCCTGAGCGCATTTTTGACCGTCGATTTCCGCCGTCAGCTTCACAGGTGTGCCGTCATCTTCGGCAATGGCGTCTCTGTGAATATCAAACACAAATTCAATCGACGGATACTTGTTTATGTACCAGTCGTTCAGCCCCATGGCGGTTTTGTAAGCACTGTTGTATGAAGGATAGTCGCACAGAGTCTTGTCGTGTATGGCGTTTATGCCGCGCTTTTTGAGTTCTTCGGTTAGCAGCTCCCCTATATGTACCACATTATTCTCATTATCGGTACTTCGGTAGGTGCCTGCAGAGCCGAGTCCTACTCCGTTTTTGCCAGTGTAGGTTTCGCAGCCGTGGGTGTGCATCACAAGCACTTTTGGCTCGCTTCCAAGTGCATTGTAGCTTCGCTGTGCAGCTGCAAGAGCTTGAGCGTCGATTTTGTAGTCGGTGGCATTTGAAAGCTTAAGATTTTGTGATACCACTGCCTTTTCCTTTGGACCGCCAGATTTGTCAGGCGGTTTTTTTTCGCTCTCAACCTCCTTTTTAGCCTCAGTTATATCGCTCATGTCGGCTCTTTTGGGACTGAACACGCTCACTGCCTTTTCACTCGGTGCAAAAATTGGCGATGCCTGACGCATGATGTCATCAGCACCAATGTAGGTAAGAGTGTTTGCAGCTTTCGGCGTGCTCGTGCCAAGAAGATGTGATGAACATAGCTTGAGAAATTCTGTGTATATCGTGCTTTGGTTTTCACTAAGTGGATATGCAAACATTGTACCCACTATCATAGCTGCAATCACACACACTAAAACCCCAACACTTTTTCTCCCAAGCACAAAGGTGTATATATGTTGTTTTTTATATGGCCTGTTCATTGTATATTTTCCTTTCGATGCAGTACTAACTAAATTCAAACTTTCTTGGAAGATAAATCACTAAACAATAATTTATAACAGCTCATATATTAACACAGTTGCTAACATTAATATCATATGATTTGAAGGTTTTTCATATACTCAAATTCTTGAAAATTCCTCTTGCAATAATCGCATGGCTTTAGTATAATATATGTTGGTATATTTCTACACTCCAAAGGAGAACGCACTCATGAAAAATAATATTCAAGCAATAAAAACTTCAACACTGCCGGTGCTTCCTCTCAGGGGGCTCCCTGTTTTTCCATATATGATAATACACTTTGATGTTGGCCGTTCCAAGTCTATCAGTGCCATTGAAGAATGCATGATAGAAGACCAGCTGCTTTTGCTCCTTGCCCAAAAAGACCCCGACATGGAGACCGTCACTCCTGATGACCTCTACAGCGTGGGCACAATTGCCAGAGTAAAGCAGATTTTAAAAGTGTCGGAAGATGATGTGCGCATACTCGTTGAGGGTATTGCACGCGCCAAGGTCGAGGAGTTCACCTGCACCTCGCCATATTTTGAATGTGTGGTCACAGAATACGCCGCCTATGGTGAAAAGACCGAGGAGCAGCGCCTCACCGAAGATGCCTATATCCGCGAAATAACCAAAATGTGCGGCACATATTTTTCTCTCATGGGCAAATTTGAAAAAGAAGCAATGACCCCACCTGCTGGTATTTCCGATGCCGAGCAGTTTGCCGATATTGTGGCGGCGGCTCTTGCTACTGACCTTGAAACCAAACAGCAAATTCTCGAAGAGTTTGATGTGATAGACCGCATGGAAAAAATCCTTTCGGTGCTTCATTCCGAGATCGAAATTCTCCGTCTTGAACATTCCATCAGGCATAAGGTCAAAGATAAAATTGACAAAAACCAGAGGGAGTATTATCTCCGTGAGCAGATAAAGGTCATTAAAGACGAGCTCGGCGAGGGTGATGACATCGAATCCGAGAGCGAAGCTATCTTTGCAAAGCTCAAAGCGCTCAATGCACCTGAGGCAGTTTTGAAAAAAGCCGAAAAAGAGCTATCAAGGCTTGAACGCATGCAACCGGGTAACCCCGATGCCACCGTCATCAGGGGCTATCTTGACTGGCTCACTCAGATACCATGGAACATTAAAGACGAAGAAAATAAAGACCTCGCCGTTGCGGCTCAGATTCTTGACGAAGACCACTACGGCATGAAAAAGGTTAAAGAGCGCATTGTGGAATTTTTGGCTGTGCGCACCTTGTCGGGCGGCAAAAAATCGCCCATCATCTGCCTTGTAGGACCTCCGGGAGTGGGCAAAACCTCGGTTGCCAAGTCCATTGCCAGAGCTTTGGGGCGCAAATATGTGCGCATGTCGCTTGGCGGCGTGAAAGATGAAGCTGAAATTCGCGGTCACCGCAAGACCTATATCGGCGCAATGCCCGGCCGTATCATATCGGCACTCAAACAGGCAGGCACCTCAAATCCACTCATTTTACTCGACGAGATCGACAAGCTCGGCGCAGATCACAGAGGCTCCACTTCGGCGGCACTTTTGGAAGTGCTTGACAGTGAACAGAATTTTTCTTTCCGTGACCACTATGTAGAGCTTGAATATGACCTGTCTGATGTGCTTTTTCTTACCACTGCCAACTCTCTTGATTCTATCGACAGACCCCTCCTTGACCGTATGGAGGTCATCGAGCTTGATGGCTACACTGACCGCGAAAAGCTTGCTATTGCCAAAGAATATATAATTCCCAAGCAGATAAAAGAGCATGGTCTCAAAAAGTCGCATGTGCGCATTTCCGATGAAGCCATTCTTGAGATAGTCAACTGCTACACAAGAGAATCGGGCGTAAGAGAGCTTGAACGCCGCATAGGCGAGATTATGCGAAAGGCTGCTCGCGCAATCGTATCGGGCACCAAAAAGAGCATCAGCGTGAGTGGCAAAAACATCGAGACCTATCTTGGCACACGCATCTTCCGCGACAATGAAAATGTCAAGAAAGACGAAGTTGGAGTTGCCACAGGTCTTGCATGGACCATGTATGGCGGTGACACCTTGTGCATAGAGGTCAATCTCATGGAAGGTCAGGGCGCGCTTGAGCTCACAGGTCAGCTTGGTGATGTGATGAAAGAATCAGCCAAAGCAGCCGTCAGCTACATCAGGGCAAATGCCTCCAGATTTGGCATCGACCCCGAATTTCACAAGCATTATGACATTCACATTCATGTGCCTGAGGGCGCAGTGCCCAAAGATGGTCCTTCGGCAGGCATCACCATAGCCACAGCTCTCATCTCTGCTCTCACAGGCAAAAAAGTGAGCAAAAAGGTGGCAATGACAGGTGAAATCACCATCACTGGCCGCATTCTGCCCATAGGCGGACTTCGCGAAAAAGCTCTCGCAGCATATCGTATGGGCATCAAAACTGTGCTCATTCCTCAGCCAAACACCAAAGATATTGAAGACATCCCCGAAGAAGTGCGCACCAAAATGAACTTCGTTGTGGCAGACACAATGGACACAGTATTGAAAACTGCCTTGGTGTAAACGCTCAAAAGGAGAAAATGCATGAATATTCATAATGTATCTCTGACGATTTCTGCCGTCAGACCAAATCAGTATCCCAAGACCGATTTCCCCGATCTCGCCTTTGCAGGCAGGTCAAATGTGGGCAAATCGTCGCTTATAAACAAGCTTCTCAACCGCAAAAGCCTTGCGCGCGTAAGCGGCAAGCCGGGCAAAACCGCCACCATCAATTTTTTCAACATAGATGACTGCATCAATTTTGTGGACCTGCCGGGCTATGGCTTTGCCAGAGTGTCCAAAGAAGAAAAACGCAAATGGGGCCAAATGATAGAAACCTATCTTCACACCCGCTCCACACTCAGTCAGGTTATTCTTCTGGTAGACAGCCGCCATGCTCCCACCGATGATGACAAGCTCATGCTTTCGTTCATTCGCGAGGTGTGTGACAGAGCAGTGGTGGTTGCCACCAAGTTCGACAAGTTAAAACCTTCGCAGCGTGACGATGCCATACGCAGAGTCATCACCACTTTGGAGCTTGGCGGAGATGACATCATCATTCCTTTTTCTGCCGTCAATGGCACAGGAGTTGAGGAATTTTGGTGCTATGTAAACGAAATTGTGTTAGACAATGGGGGACAAAACAATGAGTGAAATACTAAACGGTTTAAATGACAAACAAAAAGAAGCAGTCCTCACCACCGAGGGTCCTCTTTTGGTGCTTGCAGGAGCAGGCAGCGGCAAGACCACTGTGCTCACAAGGCGTGTGGCATATATATTGGAGCAATCTCTTGCACGACCATGGCAGATTCTTGCCATCACCTTTACCAACAAAGCCGCCGCCGAAATGCGCGAGCGCATAGCCTCACTTGTGCCCGAAGCTGCCGATGACATCTGGATTCGCACCTTCCATTCATGTTGTGTGCGCATCTTGCGTCGCGACATCACCCATCTTGGCTACAAGAGTGAGTTCACTATATATGACGCCAATGACCAAAAGCGCATAGTCAAGGATTGCATCAAAGCGGCAGGTCTCAATGAGGAAAATTTCCCCATCAAATCCGTCATTTCCCGCATAAGCGATTGCAAAAATAAAGACATATCCACCGCCGAATTCGAGGCAGCAAGCGGCTCAAACTATCGTGACCGCCAGTATGCAAGGCTCTACAGCGAGTATGAAAAGACCCTCAGGCTCAACAACGCTCTTGATTTTGATGACCTCATTGCAAAGACAGTGGAGCTTTTCAAAAAATGCCCCGATGTGCTTGAGTATTATCAGAACAAATTCAAATATATTTTGGTAGATGAATATCAGGACACCAACGGCTGCCAGTATAAGCTTGTGGAAATGCTTGCCAAGAAAAACCGCAACATATGTGTTGTGGGTGATGATGACCAGAGCATCTACAAATTCCGCGGTGCCGATATAAGCAATATTCTCAATTTTGAAAAGTGCTTTGATGAGGCAAAGGTGGTTAAGCTTGAGCAGAACTATCGCTCCACTCAGAACATCCTCACCGCTGCCAACAAGGTCATTGCCAACAACCGCAACCGCAAATCCAAAAGCTTGTGGACTGATGCGGGTGATGGCGAAAAAATCA
Organism: Clostridia bacterium; assembly: GCA_017503945.1. GTDB lineage: Bacteria > Bacillota > Clostridia > UMGS1810 > UMGS1810 > RGIG1828. The sequence goes on along the minus strand of JAFVSB010000069.1, from coordinate 1,355 downwards.
TTCACCGCGCCCTGGGTGATCAGGTGAGCGAGGCTGTGTATGTAAACAATCAGATAGAAAAGCTCATCTCTGAGAAGGGTTACAAATATTCCGACTTTGCTATTCTTTATCGCACCAATGCACAAACTCGTGCGTTTGAAGAAAATCTCACCTGCCCATATCGTATTCTTGCAGGGCTCAGATTCTATGACCGCAAAGAAATCAAAGACATTTTGTCATATCTTAGAGTGCTTTTCAATCCCGATGATGACCAGAATCTCACCCGCATAATCAATGTGCCCAAGAGGGGAATAGGTGACTCTACAGTTCAAAAGCTTCAGACATTTGCACAAAGTGTGGGCAGGAGCATGTTTGACATCATCACCGACGGCTCATATTCCGAGATGTTTGGCAGAGCTAATTCCAAAATCACCGAATTCGCCAATATGATAAAGGCACTCAGAGCAAAGGTCAATTCAGTTTCGGTGACCGAGCTCATTGATGAACTGCTTTCTGTGACGGGCTATGTATCGAGATTGCTTCTCGATAGTCCTCCTGAAGACGCAGTGTCGAGAATCGAAAATGTTGAAGAATTTAAATCCAAAGCACGCGAATATGAAGAAAAGGTAGAAAATCCCACCTTTGAAGGATTTTTAGATAATATTTCTCTTGTGTCTGATGTAGATAACTATGATGAAAAGCAAAACGCCGTTGTACTCATGACTCTGCACAGCGCCAAGGGTCTGGAATTCCCCGTGGTGTTCATGTGCGGCATGGAGATGGGGCTGTTTCCAAGCTTTATGAGCGAAATGGAAGAAGGCGGCATAGAGGAAGAACGCCGTCTTTGCTATGTGGGCATCACTCGTGCCCGAGAGAAGCTCTATCTTACATATGCCAAGCAGCGTACCCTATTTGGCAAGACTGAGGCAAGAGTAGTTTCGCGCTTTGTGTCGGAAATTCCGCCTGAGTTTCTCGATATCGAGGTTAAGCGCCAGTCGGGCTTCAATGCTCTCTACAACATGCCTTCTGCGCGCAAGCCTTCGTCAATACCTGCTTTTAGTCTGAGCAAATCTTCCTCTTCTGTTTCGACTATTCCAAGAGTAGCCCGCGGAGCCGACATTAAAGCTTCGGCGCCTGTGTGTGACATCAAAAAAGGCGACCGCGTAAATCACAAAAAGTTTGGTGACGGGCTCGTCATTTCCGTCACTGCATCAGGAAACGATACACAGCTGGAAATATCATTTGATAATGTGGGCACAAGAACACTGCTGGCTTCTTTTGCAAAGCTCACCAAAATATGACATGAAAAGGATTTGATATCATGCTTGAAAAATTAAATGAAAATAACATAAAAATGCTTGCCAAAGCATTTTTAT
>JAFVSB010000068.1 GCA_017503945.1 Clostridia bacterium | reverse complement strand
GAGTAAGCGGCCCCGGCGTGGTGAAGCACGCTCTTGAAAAAGTCAAGGGTGCTGATTTTGGCGTTGTGTCTGAAACCATCAAAAAAACTGCATTTAAAATAACAAGAATGGGTCAGCTTGTGGCAATGGAGGCTTCAAAACGCCTGAATGTGCCTTTTGGCATTGTTGACCTCTCGCTGGCACCCACTCCTGCAAGGGGCGACAGCGTAGCATATATATTAGAAGAAATGGGCTTGGAAAAGTGCGGCACCCACGGCACAACCGCAGCTTTGGCACTTCTCAATGATGCAGTCAAAAAAGGCGGCGTTTTTGCTTCTTCATATGTTGGCGGTCTTAGTGGTGCGTTTATTCCCGTAAGTGAAGACGCGGGAATGATTAGTGCAGCCAAATGCGGTGCGCTCAGCCTCGATAAGCTCGAAGCCATGACATGTGTGTGCTCAGTTGGTTTGGACATGATAGTTGTGCCGGGTGATACCCCTGCCTCCACCATCTCTGCCATCATTGCCGATGAAGCCGCCATTGGCATGATAAACAACAAAACCACCGCAGTTCGCGTTATTCCTGCACCCGGCAAAAAAGTAGGGGATATCGTCGAATTTGGAGGCTTGCTCGGCACAGGACCTGTTATGAATGTAAATTATGCTTCAAGCGAAGCATTCATTGCTCGCGGCGGCCGTATTCCTGCACCTATTCATAGCCTCAGAAATTAATCGGGTGAATACAATGATAAAGATAAAAGAAGCAATAGTTGTGGAAGGAGTTTATGATAAGATCAAGCTTTCACAAATTTTTGACACTACTATAGTTGTGACCGATGGTTTCATGATATTCAAAAACAAACCTTTGATGAATATGCTTGCCACATTGGCAGATAAAAACGGCATCATAATATTTACCGATAGTGACAGAGCAGGCTTTCAGATAAGGAACTACATAAAAAATGTACTCAAAAGCAAAAATGTAAAGCATGCGTATATTCCCGACATCAAAGGAAAGGAAAAACGCAAGGACAAACCGTCAAAAGAGGGCTTTCTTGGCGTTGAAGGGGTATCAGATGATATAATAATCGCCGCAATTAAAAATGCAGCCACATCTGATGATTCACATGCTGATATCAGGCGCATAACCAAGGCTGATTTGTGCATCGATGGCTTCACAGGTTCCCCCGACAGCCATGCCAAAAGAAGTGCTTTTTTAAAAAAATTAGGACTTCCTGTGCGCATGTCAACCAATATGATGCTCGACGCACTCAATGCTACATATGGCTATGATGAGTACAAAAAGATGTTAGACGAATAATATAATAGTAGAAAAAAACACAGTAAAGTGTGCTTTATAGCTCATTTTACTGTGTTTTATTTTGCCTGTGTATATAAATTATGGGTTTGGGGAATCATCATAAAAATAGCAAAATTAACTTCAAAGCGTTAGGACTTTGATAAATGTACGAAAAAAAGATATCGACAGTGCTTGTTTTCGGTGGGTATATGCTCTTTTTGGCAGCTAAATTCAAGATATAGGTCTTTGATTTAAAAATCAACACAACATCTTGTATAAAACAAGGCTTTAAAATTTGTTTATAATACACAAAAATTTTTGCGTGCTTAACATTTCTGTAATTTTTGCTTAACAAGTGAATAATAATTAAAAGACTTAAATTTAAGGCGAAAATGCAGCATTTTAGGGATGTAGAGGCGCAATTGGGCAGAAATATGCACAATTGCCCCCACTTTGTCAAAAATGCACATAACTTTTTCGAAACAAATTTGACAAATTTGGTTTCGTGTTCTAAAATGTATGCTGTTGGAAGACCGGGCACATTTGTGTCCGTCTGCAGCAGACTTTAAAAAATTATAATCAGGAGGTGGATGTTATGTTTATTATAAAATCCATTCACAATGATAAGTTTTTCAAGTCAAGATGTTTATTTTCTTTAATAATGACAGTAGTGTTTCTTATGTCAGTCACTTCAGTTTTTGCAGCACCATGGAGTGATACTGTCACTATAATCGATGGCAGTAAGACATACACAGTCTATACTAACACACAGCTTGTAAAAGAAATAATCGGACAAGAAGGCATCGAAATCACCGATGCTGATATGATATATCCTGCAGTAAATGATAAGATATCCGATAACCACACTATTGTGATTAAGCGACTTAAGCATCTTGATGTGCACTATGATGGCAAAGCGCTCTCATATTGGACCGATGCCGAGACTTACAGAGAATTTATTTCAAAGGGTACAATATCGGCAGATTTTGATGATATTTATGATGTTGACCTTGATGACAAGCTGTCATCTGTTTCAAATAACAAAATGAATATTATCAAAGTTGATTTCATCACCGAATATGAAGAAGAACCAATTGCCTATACATCAAAAACAGTTTATGATGATAATGCACCCTTAGGACAGCGCACAGTAATCTCAGCAGGTGTTAACGGAATCAAGGCAAAAGCATATGAAGTTAAATACATCGATGGGGTACAGGTCTCCAGAACCTACACTGGCGAATTTGTTAAGCAGCAGCCTTGTGAAGAAATCGTGAGCGAAGGCACTAACCAGCAGGCAATCTTTGTAAACGGTCAGGCAATCCCCTACAAAAAGGCTATTACCTGTCAGGCTACAGCCTATGACCTTTCGTTTGAAAGCTGCGGCAAATGGCCTGGCTCACCGGGATATGGTATCACTGCTTCCGGCACATATGCCAAGCCGGGCACAGTAGCAGTTGACCCCAGAGTAATTCCTCTCGGCACTAAAATGTATATTGTATCCACAGACGGTAGCTATGTATACGGCTACTGCACTGCCGAAGACACAGGCGGTGCCATAAAAGGCAATAAAGTTGACCTTTTTTATAACACCAGAAGCGAATGCATGCAGTTTGGCAGACGCAATGTTATGGTATATATTCTCTAATCTATAAAAGTCATCTTGCTTATGCAAGATGGCTTTTTCTTTTTGTGCTCACAAAGGCAGCAAAAATTATTGCACACAGCACAAGCGATGCAATAAGTGCTTCATTGCCCGAATATGCACAACACCCGTGCGGCAGCTGCTTATATGCATATCCTGCTGCAAAGCTCATAAGACTTTGCGCGGCACGAGTGACAATGATTTTTTTGCGCGAAAATTCATCGGGCAGGGCTGCGCATATTTGCATTATCACAGATAATCCTCCCCACGATGCCGATGCGCAAATGATTGCAAAAATAAGCGGGCTGCTTCCAAATGAGGAAATCACATTCATGGCGTTTGATATTTCAAGGCAAAAATAAACCCCACCCCTTATTTCATCACTCCACATAACTAAGCATGGCAATAGCCTCTCTATGCTTGCACAAACAATTGCTCCAAGCGCTGCTGCCATCACCACATATCCTCCAATACCAAGCATTATATTCACACTATCCTGACAGCACTTTGTGAGCGGCTTTGCAATTTGTTTTTTCGCATGATTATAAGGCAGCACTTTTTTTGCTTTTGCTCCCATCACAATGGCGGTCACAAGTGAGGAAAGTGTCTGAATACAATATATTGCTATTCCGTCTTTTGTGCAATTGAGCATGCATCCGCCCACTGCCGATATTAAAAAGAGTGGCCCTGCATTGTTGGTAGTGCATGCAAGCCTTTCGGCTTCTTCTTTTTCTATATATCCGCCTTTGTATAACTCCGATGTGCACACTGCCCCCGATGGATACCCGCTAAATAGTGAACATATATACACTGCACTGCTGCAGCGACTTATGCCCAAAAGGCTCGATATCAGTTTTTCTATTGGCAAAAATACACTAAGCACACCCGAGGTGCTTATGTACTGTGATAACACAAGATATGGAAATAGTGATGGCAATAATATTTGTGCCCACATTTTAAGCGCAGCGCGTATTTCGCTTGTGACAGTGACAAATTCAATCATCAATATGGCTACCAGATATGCGCATATCAAAAACCTAAATGCTTTTTTCATAGATATCACTTCCCTAATTCAACATATTTAAAAATCAAGTTTCATATGAATATAAATGCAAGGAAGTGAAAATATGGATAGCGACACAATCTCTTTGTTGCAATATAAGCTCATCTACACAAACAACACTGTCATCATCAGAGGCACATATACAATTGCATCATATGACTCATCTCTCACAATAATAAAATGTGCAAGCGACAGCCTGTGCATAAGCGGCGAAGAACTTGAGATTGTCCTTCTTACAAATGATGAAATTCATATAGGCGGAAAAGTCTTTTCAATAGCTTTTGCATGAGGTGAAAATTTTGCTTTGGTTTGTAGTCGGATATGTAAGGTTTAAACTAAACGGAGATAATATATCAGCGTTTTTTGACTCATGTCGCCACAATAATATCACATTAAAAAACATACATGGCTTTTCGGGCGAATATTATGCCGATGTCCTTGGCACTCAAATGAAAAAAATATTGCAGCTTGCCAAAGCACACTGCATCGACATTAAAGTTTCAGGGCACTTTGGTGTGGTCATAAAATTTTTTGTCTATAAAAACCGCGTGGCTTTTTTTACCGCTTTCATAATATTTTTAATTTGCGTTTTCTTAAATTCGTTTTTCATCAAAGATGTAGTCATCACTGGCAATAATTATCTGACTGATGCACAGATATCTTCTGTCTTAAAAGAGAGCGGCATATATCCCGGCAGATTTATTTTAAGTGTAGAACCCGAAGTGGTGCAGGACAGCATGCTTGGCAAATGCTCGCGATTGTCGTGGGTGTGGGTTGATATAAAAGGTACTGTTGCAACAGTAGAGCTGCGCGAAAAGATATCAAGGCCCGAAGCGTTTGACCAGAGCCTTGCATGCAACATAGTAGCAGAGCGCGATGGAGTCATCACCGAGGCAATATCCGAAGCAGGCACCCTCTATGCTCAAGCAGGCACCTATGTTCAAAAGGGTGATTTGCTCATTGGCGGAGTTTATGATTCCAATGAATATGCACCGGTGCGCTTTGTGCACGCTGCGGGCAAGGTGCTTGCCAAAACCTATTACGGCCTGCATGGGGATTTCCCGTGTTCCTACACCAAATATAATCTGGGTGAGTCGATTAATACTGCACATGGCATTAATTTTGGCGATAGCCAAATCAAAACAAATATTTCAACCAAAGATAGTATGAGATTAATGTCGAAGGAAAAAAATTTTAAGCTTTTTGGAAAATTTTCTTTGCCTTTGGGATTTACAAAAGAGAAATATTGTGAGATAATAAGTAAAGAATGTATATTGGATAAAGACCAGGCAACTCAAATGGCATTGGGCAAGCTAAAAGCAAGGCTTAATTCTCAGATTCCATCTGATGCAACTGTTGTCAACACTTTTGAAGAAGTAAGCGAAAATGCCGACGGCTCGCTTAGCATAAATTTGACCTTTGAGTGCATAGAGGATATAACCACAGAGCTGCCCATTGATATAAGCAGTTGATTAAACTGATACGGAGGTTTTGATTTTTGGAAAAGGTACTTGAGATTTCAGATATCGGAAAGATAATTTCTATATTTGGAGAATTTGACAAAAACATAAATATCATCAAAAAAGAATTTGATGTCGCAGTTGTAAGCCGTGACAGTATGATTAAGATATCAGGCATGGAAGATAATGTGCTTCGTGCCGAAGGTGTGATAATGAGTCTTATAAAGCTGCTCGATTCAGGCGAGCCTATCACTGACCAAAGCCTTTCATATGCCATCGACATGGCGCGCGAAGGTGTTGACGAAAGTGTTTTGTATGGCAAAGACTGCATCTGCATCACTGCCAAGGGCAAACCCCTCAAAAGCAAAACCCTTGGTCAGAAAAACTATGTTGAAGCCATCAAAAACAACACCATAACCTTTGGCATCGGCCCTGCAGGCACAGGCAAAACCTACCTTGCAGTGGCAATGGCAGTAAAGGAATTCAAGGCCAAAAACATCAGCCGCATCATTCTCACAAGGCCCGCTGTTGAAGCAGGTGAAAAGCTCGGATTTTTGCCCGGTGACCTTCAAAACAAGGTCGACCCTTATCTGCGGCCATTGTATGATGCTCTTTATGAAATGTTTGGCACCGAAACCTATGCCCGCCTTGCCGAAAAAGGCGCAATAGAAATTGCACCGCTTGCTTACATGCGCGGTCGCACTTTAGATGATAGCTTCATCATTCTCGATGAAGCCCAAAACACGACCCCTGAGCAGATGAAAATGTTTCTCACCCGCATAGGCTTTAATTCAAAAGCAATCGTCACAGGTGATATCACCCAGATGGATTTGCCCGACGGCAAAAAAAGCGGACTCAAAGATGTAATAGGAGTGCTCAAAAATATAGACGATATTGCTTTTTGCTATCTTACCGAAAAAGATGTTGTGCGTCATCGCCTTGTTCAGCAGATAATCAAAGCATATGAAAAAAGAGATGAACGCAGAGCAAATAGAGATAAAAAACAGGAGAAAAAACAATGACCAATCAGATATATGTAGAAGATTTGCGCCAAAACCCAACCCTTACCGATGAAATGACCTCACTTTTGATGAACACCGTGACCGCTACTGTCGATTATGAACAAATTGACACAGCGTGCTTTGTGAGCATCTCAATTGTCGATGCCGATGAAATGAAGGCTCTGAACAAAGAGCACCGCGGCATTGATTCGGTCACCGATGTTCTTTCTTTCCCCGTTGTCAATCTGCTCGATGGCTCGAGCTGTGACGAAGCGGGCGACTACTATGAAGGTCGCCTCATTTTGGGTGATGTTGTTTTGTGTGCCCAGAGGGCACAGCAGCAGGCAGAGGAGTTTGGCCATTCCATCGAAAGAGAAATGGGCTATCTCACCTGCCATTCGGTGCTCCATCTCATTGGTTATGACCACGAAGACGAAGCCGAGCGTGAGCAAATGCGCCAAAAAGAAGAAGCAATCATGGAGCTTCTAAATCTCAAAAGATAAGGGGTAGTGAACATGTCAGAATTTAAGTCGGGCTATGTAGGCATAGTGGGCAGACCCAATGTGGGCAAATCAACTCTGCTCAATCGTATGCTTGGGCAGAAAATAGCCATAATATCAGCCAAACCTCAAACAACCAGAAATCAAATTCTTGCAATCATGACCGATGATGACAGTCAGGTTGTTTTTCTCGATACTCCAGGCTTTCACACCCCCAAGAACAAGCTTGGCGAAAATATGATTAAAGCGGTTGACAACACCATAAATGATGTTGACCTGCTTTTAATGGTTGTAGAGCCCAAAGCAGAAATTTCACCAAATGAAATGAAAATCATAGAGAAAATAGGGGACATCCCTGCGATACTTGTCATCAATAAAACCGATTCGGTCAAGAAAGAAGAGCTGCTTGGCGTTGTTGCTGCCTATAGTGAAGCCCATAGCTTCAAAGAGGTGGTTTTTGTAAGCGCCAAATCAGGCGACGGAGTGGATTTTCTCAAAAAGCTCATAAAGGATAATATGTCACCGGGTCCCATGTACTACCCTGAAGACATGGTCACCGACCAGCAGGAAAGGCAGATTATTGCCGAAATAATCCGCGAAAAAATGCTCAATCTTCTTGACAAAGAGGTTCCCCATGGCATAGCCATTGAAATAGTAAAGATGAAGCGCAAGGGCACAGGTGACAATGCCACCTATGACATAAGCGCCAATATCTATTGCGAAAAGACTTCTCATAAAGGCATAATCATAGGTGCAGGCGGCAAAACTCTCAAAACCATTGGCACCCGCGCCAGACTTGATTGCGAAAATCTGCTTTCATCAAAGGTTTATCTCGAACTTTGGGTAAAGGTGAAGGCTGATTGGCGTAACTCAAACAGTCTGCTCAGAGAATTTGGCCTCACCGAAAATCAGTAACCGTTGGAGATATTGATATCCATGATAAAAACAAAAGCTTTAGTTTTGTAATACACCAATATGAATGACAATGACAGACTGTTCACAGTCTTTTGTCCTGAGCATGGCAAGCTAAGTGCCATCTCCAAAGGCATACGCTCTCACAAACACAAGGACTTTGCAGCCCTGCAGCCTTTTTGCTACAGTGAGCTTGTCATAGACAATTCACGAGGTCTTGGATATATCTCATCTGCTCAGATTCTGGAGAACTTTTTTGAACTGCGCTCAGGAGTTGAAAAAATGAGCCTTGCAGCCTATGTGGCTGACCTTGTGTCCAATCTTGCTGATGAGATAATGTATGATGATGAATTTTTCAGATTCACTCTCAACACCTTGTTTATGATTGCCAAAGCTGCAGATGGTTCCAAATTATCACTCAATGATGAGCTTTTGAGATTAAAGACCATATATGAGCTGAGGCTCGCCTCCAATTCAGGTTATATGCCCAAACTCCAAAGCTGTATGTGTTGCAACGGTGCCAATGGCCTTGATTATTTTGACCTCTATGGCGGCGGTGCAGTGTGTGCTTCGTGTCATGACAAAGGCTTTGCGCCTGAAACCTGTGAGG